>CAZKSU010000084.1:2436-7689 GCA_964555455.1 uncultured Carnobacteriaceae bacterium | reverse complement strand
GCCTGTGAACTTCCGCAACGATTGACTGCGATCGTCTCTCACCGACCAGAGTCAACAAACATAGCGTATAGGCTATTCCTTATTTCAATTCTATTATAGCACATCTTCTTCAAAAATCGAGCGATATGCTCTCAGATGCTTCATTATTTTCTGCTTGAAAATAAACTGTTTAAATTGCTGTTCCACTGCTCCATCGCCTTCTTGTCATCCGCAAGAATGGTCGACAGCGAGCGGTGCAAACCCGAATGCGGTTTATTCTTCTCGGCCGCTAATTGTTCCTGCACTTTTTTAGCTTTTTCTTGCTTCACGCGGGCCGGACCAGATTTTCTGTGCACCGTTTTCTTTTTCGCGGTGCTGTCAGCAGCTGTCTGCTTCTTCACGGGCTTTTTAGCCGGCTTCTTGACCGGTTGCTTTTTAGAGGCCCTTTTAGCAGACGGTTTCTTCTGCCCGAACGGCAGATTGACCAGATCTTTCCTGACCAGTGTGACGCCCTTGTCCGTTTTTTCCGGTGCAGGCGCTGACTTCTCTACCTGCGGCTTTCTGGCTTTCGGCCGCTCAGCAGCGGCTTTTTTCGCCGGTTCCGCTTTTGCTCGGTCTGTTGCTTGGGCAGGTTCTGCTGCCGGCTCCGGTTCTTCTTCTTTTTCCGAAACAGCTTCAGGCTCCAAGCGCAGGGCCGGCTTTTTAGCTTCCGGTTCAGGTTCCGGTTCCAGCTGCAGCTCAAGTTTCGGCACATTTTTCGGCACTTTTTTCATAAATTCGCCAAACAAAAGATAGTCCGAAGCATCGATGGTCAAGCGCTCTTTGATTTCAGCAATCAGTCCATGATTGCGGCGGCTTTGTTTCCAGCCGTCTAGATGCTGCAAGCTGTTGGGGAGTTTAGTGCTGCGAAAACGGCGGTTCAGAGACGAAGGAGTTTCCATCACCTCGTGCGCTTCGTTTTGAAGATCTTCGCGCGTGCGCACGGAAGCGGGCAAGCGATATTTCGGGACCCTTTGATCTTTAGTTGAGCCGCGGAAAGGCCGCATCTGCGGCTGATCGTCCGCCAGGCCTTTTTTATAAAAGCTCGGTCCATCATAATTCCCCATCGAAACTCCTCCTCTCTTTTCTAACCTCTGTCCCTTAAAACGTAAATTCTTTTCCGACTTCGGCATCCTCATCCAGCACTAAAATACCGGTGCGCATTTCTTCCGGCACATCCACGCCTAGCTCCGTCGCAGAAGTGATCATGCCGTGGCTCTCCACCCCGCGCAATTCACCTGGCCAAATCACTAAACCATCTGGCATCACCATTCCCGGTTTTGCCACCACGACTTTTTGGCCCTGGGCGATGTTTTTCGCGCCGCAGACAATCTGCAGCACTTTGCCATTGTCCACCTCGGTTTGCGTGACCGACAAGTGGTCCGAATCTTCATGCGGCACACATTCTTTCACATAACCGATGACCAGCTTAGGTTCCGTGTCGGCTTCCAATTCATCGTCAAAACCCGCCTCTTGTAACGCTTCGTTTAACGCCTTGACTTGTTCTTCTGAAAGCGTAACGGGCCCGCTCTCTTCAACAGCAAGGATTCGCGAAGCGGCATGGAAGTTGAAGCCGACTGTTTCGCCCGATTTTTTGTCGGTCAATTTGGTGATGTCGCCTTTGCGTTCAAAGGTTTGTTTGTCGTCGTCCATTTTTTTGAACATGACCACTAATAAGTCGTCAAATGCTTGGTTGTTATAACTTGAAACTAACATAATTATCCCTCTTTTGAATGATATTTTGGTGAAATTGTCTCAACCGTGCTCTTGTCTAAGCCTAAAATGACCTGCTTAACCATTTCAAGCGCAGCTTCATAGTCTTCGATATGGAAAATAGTCTGGTGCGTGTGGATATAGCGCGCCACCATGCCGATCACGCCGCTTGGCACCCCTTCGTTCAATTGGTGCGCAGCGCCGGCGTCGGTTCCGCCTTTCGACACATAGTACTGGTAAGGAATATTGTGCGTTTCCGCCGTATCCAGCAAGAATTCACGCATTTCCTTCGATAAAATAAACCCAGGGTCTTGAATACGGATCAGCGTGCCCTCGCCCAGTTTGCCAAAAGCATCCGGCTTGCCGTAGACGTCATCCGCTGGTGAACAGTCGACCGCAAAAAAGACATCCGGCTTGAATTTACGCACCGAGCCTTTTGTTCCGCGCAAGCCCACTTCTTCCTGGACGTTCGCACCGGCTACTAAATGGTTCGGCAATGCTGCATCTTTCAAGTCGCGCAAAGCTTCGATGACAGCTGTTACCCCATAGCGGTTGTCCCAGGCTTTGCCTAAAATGCGTTTGCCGTTGGCCATTTGAATGGTCTCCACGTCAGGCACAATCGTGTCGCCCGGACGCACGCCATATTCTTCCGCTTCTTCTTTCGATTCAAAACCGCCGTCGAATAAAATGTCTTCGACTTTTGGCTGTTTCGCTTCTTTTCCGCGGAGCAAGTGCGGCGGCACCGAAGAAGACACTACAGGGTAGTTGCCTTTGCGGGTCTGCAGCGTAAAGCGCTGGGCCGAAACCACTTGCGGATTCCAGCCGCCTAAAGGCACCACTCGGAAAAAGCCTTCGTCGGTAATCGACGCCAGCATAAAGCCCACTTCGTCCATATGCGACGCCACCATCACAGTCGGTGCATCCTCAGCCTCTGCATGGCGCAGACCGAAAATGCCCCCGAGTCCGTCTTGCTGGACTTCATCCACGTAAGGCGTAATCTCTTCACGGATCACTTCGCGGATGTTGTGCTCAAAACCGCTCGTGCTTTGGGTTTCAGTTAGTTTTTTAATCAGTTCAAATCGTTTATCATTCATATATGTCTGTCTGTCCTCCCATAAATTTGTATCGTTCTTATTATACACAAAAACCCAGGCCGATTGAACCGCCGACCCGTGCAAATGCGAAAAAATTCTTTTCCGGCCAGGCCCTTGATGATCTCGCGGTTTCGCTTCGCAAATGGACCGGTTTTTGTAAGAGTTTTCCTTTATGATATGACAAAAGTGTATGAATTGTGCTAGAATAGACCTAACAATAGTTAGCTGGCTAACTGGCGAAGGAGGATGCATATGAACAATAGGAACAATGAAAACCTATTTCTACCACTTGCAATAACTACAATCGTCGTCTCATTTTTACTGGGCTTCTTTACCTTTTTCCTGGTCGATCAAAAGGTGCCGATGAATGCAGACAAGATTTTAACTCATGTAAAAGAGCAATTTAAAGCCGATGGCCCGATTGAAGGGTCTTGGATTGAAATGACTAAAGTGCCGTGGAAGAAGTATTCTTATGACACCAAAGTGTATTACGGCGGGATTTCCCGTTATGAAGAAGGTCAAGTCGTCCAATACGAGTTTGTAGCGGATGCCTACACCGGTGCGTTGATGGATATCTATAAAGTATAATAATTATTCTATAAAAGAGGCTGAGAACATAGCCTCTTTTTTATTTGCCTGAATAAAGAGTGGTGCTCTTTACGCTTGTTATTTTTAAATAAAATAGAGCGAGATTAAAACTCCGATCCCGCCAAGAAGTCCCTGCCCGATTAAAAAAAGCCATGCAGGACAATTGTCCTGCATGACCCCCAAGCGTTTGTTTCCTCTCTACTTGACGAGAGGAATCAACCCATCGCTTCAAAAATTCCTGGCTCGTCTTTCTTTAGTTTTTAACCTGTTCAGCGATTTTAATCTCAAAATTCGGTGTTTTTTCAATCGTATCTTGAACCGGACAGTGCGCTTCAACAAAGTCGACAAATTCAGCAATTTCTTCGTCTGTATTGTCCGCATCGATATGATAGATGACTTCAATATCCGAATATCCGACTTTTGCATCAGGATTTTCGCCGGTAAAACCGTCACCGTCGATGACACCGATCACTTCCACACGGATTTTATGTAAATTGATTCCTTGCGCTTCAGCATGGAATTTGGCAGAAATACTTTTACAGGCCCCTAAACCTGCGAGCAAAGCTTCACCAGGTGTGATGCCTTGATCTGTTCCTCCGATGCTTTCAGGTTCATCGAAGACCAGGTGATGTTTACGCGCCTTCACTTCTACAGCCAAACCTTCTTCTAAACGTGTATCGACTCTACTTTTACTAATTGCCATTTTCTTTTCCTCCTATTGTTATGAAAATAAAAAATCCCATCCTTAACCTACAATCATTCAGATTGTATGCTAAGGACGGGATTTCTCCGTGGTACCACCTTTTTTCGTGTTCCTTTCACAAAGAACACCTCATCGAGTGCTCAAAACAATGAGACAGGCTTTGAATACTCTGGCGCTATAATGGGCGCACCCAAAATTGCCTAACGCACTGCGTTCAACAATTCCACTCAAGGACCATTTTCCAGAAAAAGCTTCCCTTCCCTTTTTTCACCTACCAAGGGTCTCTGTTAAAAGTTCTTCTCATCTGTACTTTTCCTATTCCTGTGTTTCTCTTTTTCTTATTGATTCATACTATAGCATTTACATTCAAAGCTTGTCAACAAAAACTCATCTATTTCTAACCTCAGCTTAATCAAAAGATGAATAAGCCTGATTCTACGCCAATCGCAAGAGAGAAAGCATTAAAAAAAGCACCGGTTCTCCCGGTGCTTTCTCCATCTATTTAGTTGAATGTTACATCTTCTATCCAGCGGTTCAGTTTTAAAATGAGTGCGTTCATCTTGTTGTAGCGAATCTTTTTGTGCGCGTCTTTGATGTCAAATAACAAATGAATGATGGCATACCAATAGACTCGTTTTTTCTCATTTTCTGTATACGTCAAGTTGTTTTCCTCAAGCCACTTGCCCCAGTTTTCTTTTTCAATATAGCGGGCAAAAAGTTGGCCGATATCAATCAAATAATCTGTCAGCATTGTGGTGTCCCAGTCTACAATAAACAGCTCGCCCTCGTCTGAAAGCAGCATGTTCTCACTTGAAATATCGGCATGACACACTCGAATGTCGTCTTCTGTATACCCCAGCGGCAGCTCACTCATTAAATAGTGATAGGCCTTTTCCAGCACCGGATGTGTGGCTAAATCGCTTGCTAAGTCATTTTCGTAGTCCACAATCAAATCAACTGCGCTGATTACCTGGCCGCCGACCCGGTACAACATACGCTTGAGCGTATCGGACTGATGAATCTTTCCTAAAATCTCGGCTACTTTACGCGAGTTCATCTCTGTCTTCTTCAGCGTCCGTCCATTACACCATTCCTGAGCCGTCAACACATCGCCATTCCCTGTCCGTTTCGTCCAAA
>CAZKSU010000084.1:0-2336 GCA_964555455.1 uncultured Carnobacteriaceae bacterium | reverse complement strand
TTACACCATTCCTGAGCCGTCAACACATCGCCATTCCCTGTCCGTTTCGTCCAAATGAGTCTCGGCGAGATCCCTTCAAGCGATAGAGCCGCTAAAAAAGGAGAGGAGTTTTTCTTCAAAAAGACCTTCTCTTCGTCCCGAATGCCCATATAAGCTTTGCCCGTTTCTCCGCCGATCGGATGTAAATTCCACCCCGATTCTCGTTCGATTTCCATACCTATCCGTTCCTTTGTTCATTTTTTTTGGTGCTTTTATCTTTCGTTTTTATGTTCTCGGTTGTCTTCTTCTGCCTCTTTTATTTTATAAGTGAAAGAAGAAGCCGTCAAGAGACTGTATGTTCTTTTTTCTTAAGCGGCCGTCTGCACACGGTGCGGCGCGTAAATGCGACTAAAGAGATAAGCGAAAATAACGCCTATCGGAAGCAGGAGCAGCCCTTCAACTCCCAGCTGCAGTGTGCTTGCCAAACTCAGCAAAACGGACACTACAAGCAGCACTTGAAAAATTAAGCGGTATACCGCTTCTTCTTTGGTCGCTTGCGCAATGGGGTACAGTTTAAACTGCGGCACCCGTTCAATTTCACTCACCAGCGAAATCAATTGAAACCCAATCATGTATAAAAATAACAGCAGCAATAAACTGGATACAACCAGCGTGCCTGTTACCGCCAGCAAAAGCGCCCCGACGACTGCTGCCCGAATGACCAGCATGCTGTAGTCTGAATTGCGGGCCGTTGTCCGCAGCAGATAATAGTAAGGAGCGGTCGGCTTTCGTTTCGAAAGCCACTCAAGGGCGGGGTCAAGCCACGGCAAGCGTTTAATGCTCGTTTCAATATTGGGCACCGTCGCGAACATGCCAATAAAACGGTACACCCGCTGCATCCGCTTCTCTTCCGCTTCAATCATGGCCGACCAATTAAACAGCTGCGCGCTGAACCACTTGTCGGTAAAAAAGCGAAAGCCAATCCCGGCCGCCAGCGCAAAAATCAAGAGGCTGGCGCCTACAATGTTAAAAAAGACCAAGTATAAAATAGTAATGAGTTTTATCGCCACAATGGCAATGTTTGTCTTCAGCAGCTTCTCGCTGTCTTTTTCAAAAAAAGGCAAAATTTTCACGAATAAATTCAAGCCTTTCAAACTCGCCAAGGCTAGAAAAACAAAAAATAAATGACTCGTCGGCGCCCCCACCGTGGCCACAAAAATCGGCCAAGTCACAATAGCGATCAGCGCTACAGACGCCAGCGACCGCAGAAAGCTCAGCGCCGTCATTTTTTTGAAGATCTCTTTAAAGGCCAGTTCTTTAGGCAGCAGAAAAATCTGGTCTGCCGGTTCTAGAAGCAAATTCACCGAACCCATAGACACCGCCAAATAATAAAGAAAAGCGACAAAAATCCGCGGCTCCAGCGCATCAAAAGCCAATGTTTCTAAATAATTCGAATAGACATAACCGCCGGCCCCTACAAGCAGGAGCAAAATTAAGACGAAGTGATCATTAAAAATCACCCGCCCGTACCGCATCAATTCTTTGATATAGTCGGTCTGCCGTTTTTTAAATAATTCGTTAAGCGTCATTGCGGAACCCTTCTTCCTGGGCCACAAACCGATAGATTTCTTCCAAATCGGCATCCGGCAATTGGAATTGAGCAGCCAATTCGGCCGTCGTCCCTTTCGCAAAAATTTCACCGTTGTGAATAATCACAAAAGAATCACAAATGTTTTCGGCATTCTGCAAGACATGCGTGCTCATCAAAATCGAGTTGCCCTGGGCTTTGCGCTCAAGCAATAATTGTTCAAAATCCCAAATCGCAATCGGATCCAAGCCGATAAAAGGTTCATCGACGACCATCAAATCGGGGTCTGTCACTAGCGCACTGGTAATCATTACTTTTTGGCGCATGCCTTTGGAGAAATCTTGCGGAAACCAATGGAGGCGCTGGTCTAAACGAAACAGCTCCAACAAAGGATTCGCCCGCTGCATGACCGTTTCCAAGGGAATATCATACGCCATGGCTGTCATTTCGAGATGCTCTTTTAAAGTTAAACTGCGGTAAACCATCGGCGTTTCTGGAATAAAGGAAAGTTTCTTGCGGTAGGCAATCGGATCGTCTTCTAACGTCAACCCGTCGACTTCAATTTTACCTGAGAAAGGTTCCATTAATCCCATAATATGCTTGATGGTGGTGCTTTTTCCAGCCCCATTCAGACCGATTAAACCTACGATTTCGCCGTCTTTGACTTCAAAGGAAAGGTCTTTGATGACGGGATTTCTCGTATAGCCGCCGGTTAAATTGGCCACTTTTAACGTCATGATTCGTCTACCTTCTTTCGTTCTTCAGTCTA
>CAZKSU010000083.1:0-7781 GCA_964555455.1 uncultured Carnobacteriaceae bacterium | reverse complement strand
GGAATTTCATTTTGAAGAATCACAAAATCGACCTGTTTCATTTCTTCTTTTAATGGCTTTAGCCGTTTTTCCTCGAATGCATTATTGGCTCCTGGAATAAAAATAATCGAGTTATCGTCATCGACTAAAGTAATATGAGCGGACCCTGATTCTGTATGCGTCACTCGCTCTACCTGTTCGGTATTTATGCCGTTTTTTTCTAAGTTCTCTATAAGTGATGTACCGAAGTCATCTGCTCCTACTGTACCTACCATTTTCACATCGGCGCCTAGTCGAGCTGCTGCCACGGCTTGATTTGCGCCCTTGCCGCCAAAACTTGTAGAGAAACTCTTTCCTCTTACTGTTTCACCGACTTCTGGCCGTTTGTTTGTTCTTACGTTAAAATCTGTTGAAATACTGCCAACAACCATAATTGTCCTCAATCTATACACCTTCTTCTGCTTATTTGTTCTCATCTTTAGAATAAAGGTCTTCTGCCGCTTTGTCTAATCCGAATTAACATTTTGCATAAAAAATAGACTGGAACATCTGATGTGCTCCAGTCTTTTTTATTTAAGCGCTTCCTTTTAAGTTTTTAGGCTTTTACTTCTTTTTCTTCTTTAATATGGGAGATTTTTTCTTGAATCGTCTCCATCATCTCAGCGTCCAGTGGATAGAACTTCATTGCGATTAACGAAGCAATCCAACCTAGGATTGGCATTCCAAAATATAAGAAGATTCCGACTAAAAATAATCCTGTTGTTAAGGTTTCAGTGATTTCTGGCATGGCTTCTGTGAATCCGACCATCGCTACCGTCACTCCAACAATGGTGTGGGAGAGAGAAGAAATCATTTTATCGACAAAGGAGAAAGCCGTCCCCATCATTCCTGGAACAAACCGTCCTGTACGGTACGTTTCATAATCGGCTGTATCTGAAATCATTGTAATCACTAATGCCCCAGAAACAGACTGTGTCCCAGCAAGTACAAAGAGTCCGACAAAAAGAATCGTGTTAATATTCCAATCCGTTAGAGAAATAGCGCCTGGGTCTCCAAAGAAGAAAAGTAAGACAATCCCTATATACGCGGCTAAAGAGATAAATGTTGATCGCACAAGGGTTTCCTTTTGACCATGATTTCTCGCGTATGCGGTTCCAATAAAGGTAAAGATAACGCCTGGAATCATTCCAATGATTCCCATTTGGCCCATTAAGGCATAGTTCCCCATAATGATTCCAAATATGATAACGCCTGTGGCTGCATTACTTCGGATATTTGAAGCAATCTTATCTGTTGAAGCAGCAACGATCAGCATTTGCAATGCACGGTTTTCTTTTAAAATTGGCCAGTAGTCTTTAAATTTAACTTGCTGTCCTTTATCGCCTAACCCAAAGTTCTCTTTGACATCTTTTTTCCAAATGCCCACTAGTGAAATGAGCGTTAAAATAGCTGAACCTATAATAATCGTTAGAGTGAACTCACGGAATAGACTCATTGTAAAGCCGCCGTGTTTCGCTGTTAAGTAGTTTGATACATACAGTCCCGCTAAAGAGTAAAAAACTAAGGTGTAAATGCCATCAAATAAACTGAACATTGGTCGTTGTTTCGGGTGGTTGGTGATAACAGCTTGCCCTGATTTTGTAGAAGCTGTTTGGCAAGTGTAACCAATAATATAAATGGCATAAATCAAAATAAAGTAAACTAATCTAAAGGATTCTGGAACAAGATGCGTCGTCCAAAACATCAGGAGAATACTCGTTGCCAAAATAAGGTTTCCAAGAATTATAAAAGGTCTAAACTTCCCAAATTTTCCGTCTGTTTTATCAATTAAAAAACCAATGATTGGATCTGTGATTCCATCGAAGATACGCATACTAGTCATGAGTGTCGTGACAACAACGACTGCTAACCCTGCAATACCCGTGGCATAGTAGGCGACAAACCCGATTAAAAAGTTGTACATATTCGTTGCTGTATTGTTTGAAGCGAAAGCGGCTATTTGCCACATTTTTGCTTCATTGTACTTATGTTCTTTTACTTCCTTCTCTTTAACTATATCTGGTGTTACCGTAATATTTTCTGTTGCTTGATCCATCCTGACCCCTCCTAGGAGTAATTCATTTTAATTTTCCCACCGTGTTTTCAATACATAAGCCGAGGTTTTGGGTTGTCTGTCGTCTGTAAATACACCGCTGCTGTTTCCGTCAATTGCGGTCAATCCTTCAGGCGTTTGATAATCAGAAAAGCTCCATACAAATTCGCCGCGGATGGCCTTGTGTTCATCAAATAACTCATGTTGCGCTTTCAAGACTTCCCCTTGATAATCCTCGCTCCACTGAACTGAAGGCAATTTCATCTCACCTTGGAAGGCTTCTGCACCATAGCCAGTAATGAAAACTGGTTTGTTATGCGCTGTCCAATCGTTTAGCTTTTCAGATAAATCGTATAAGGCATCCGACAATTCATAGCCGCCTTGATCTTCGCCGTCCCAGCCATAATATTCATTCACGGCTACAATATCGACTAAATCAGTTAACTCAGGTTTTTCGTCTAATGAACTTGCCTTGAATAAAATAGTGACTGGTCGATTTTGAACATCCAGCTCTTTTGCTTGTTGAATAATTTCTTCTGCATAAGGAGTGAATGCTTCAGAACCAGTATCTGGTTCATTCATCACAGACCATACACAAACACTTGCATAATTTTTATCTCGAGCGATTAGTTCATTTAGTACATTTAAATGGTGGGCTTTCGTATGTTTTTGGACATTTTCTCGCTCAAAGAAAGGTTCAAGCCCTTTTGCTAAATCGGGTTGAAAACGATTTGGTTTAGGCAATTCGAGACCGTAGGCAGGCAACTCATTGATAACGATGAAGCCTTCTTCGTCTGCTAATCGATACACCTCTTCATCATGCGGGTATTGGAAGGTACGGAAAGCATTCGCCCCATTCCATTTCATCAATTCAAAATCTCGTTTGATCGTGGCAATATTTTTACCTGCACCATGTAATTCGAATTGCTCTGGTTTCGAATAGCCTTTTAGATAAACTTCTTGGTTGTTAATGAGAAGCTGTTCGTCTTTTACCTCCACTGTTCGAATGCCTAAGCGGTCCCCATACACATCTAGAATCTCTTCTTCATTTTCTAATGTAATCTTATAGGTATAGAGATAAGCATTCAGCGGCTGCCAAAGGCTGGCATGTTCAATTTCAACTGTTCCTGTTTGACCTTTTGCTTGGCCGACACGATTTTTTTGCTTGTCGTATAGCTCAAAAATGAAGTCTCCCTCGCCTAGTGCTTCGACGGTATAATGCACTTTTGCGCGTTTCTCTTTAGAATCGATGTCAAAAGTAAAAGAAATGTCTTGGATGCTTTCCTTTGGCGTGGCGACCAGATCAACCGAACGCTGAATTCCCGAATAATTAAAGAAATCAGTGGGTGTGCTAGCAATAGGTTTACCAAGCAAGTTCTTTTGTGTAGTTCCTGCTGGAAGTGTTGTTTCATACAGTTCATTCGATACTCGAACAACCAGTGTATTTTTTTCATCAAAGAATACATTCTCTTGAATCGATACATTAAACGGAGTGTAGCCTCCCAAATGTTCGCCAACCTTTTGGCCATTGACAAATACAGTCGCCTGATGCGTCACCGAGCCAAAGCGTAAATCTAGATCTTTGCCATCCCATTCTCTGGGAATATATAAATCTCTTTCATACCAAAGGATGCCTGAGTAGTCCCGCACCGCTTTGCTTGTAGATAAATCGTTGAAACTTGAAGGAACAGGCATCCAGTCTGAGTCGGTCAAGCCTTTATGCCAGTTCTCCTTGTCCCCTCTGCTTTCTGGGTCAAATTTAAATTTCCATAAGCCATCAAGCCTTAGTTTTCGTCTCGTCTTTGTGTTTTGTGGATAGAGTAAACTGTTTGCCATCGTGTGTCTCCTTTACAGCTTTTTCAGCTAATTTCTGCTCCCAGCGATCTTTTAACACGTAAGCAATCGCTTTTGGCTGACGATCTCTTGTATAAATCCCTTTTTTGTTTCCATTGAGTCGGTTAATGCCTTCAACTGTTTGGAAATCTGCAAAGTTCCATATCTGCTCACCCACTATAAAGTCATAAGCGTCAAATATTCGGTGATAAATATCTAAGTACTCTTTCTGATATTCTTCACTCCACATCACAGAAGGCAATTTTCGTTTGCCGACGACAGTATCTGCACCATATTCAGTAAAGATAAGAGGTTTTCCGACCTCTTCCCATAAAACCATCTCTTGATGGAAAAAATCTTCTGCTTTATCTAATTCATAGCCGTTGATTGCGTACCAGCCAAAGTAACGATTCACTGTAATCACATCACACAAAGGATAAACTTTACATTTCCCAGGAATCGAAGACCCGATGGATGCGAAGGTGCGCGGTCTTTTTTGCACATCTAATTCATGCGCATAATCAAAGATTTCTTCAAAGTACCCATACGCACGATCCGCTAAAGTATCTGGTTCATTGAGCAGACTCCAAATACAGACAGATGCATGGTTTTTATCTCGTTGAATCAGTTCACGAATATCATTCTTATGATGTTCTTTTGTTTCTTTATGAACAATGTCGTGATTAAAGAATCCGGTCACTTTACCATTCGCTGCCTCAAGAAAGTTTTTCGTACTTTCGAGCATCCCAACAGCAGCCACTTCATCGATTAAAATGAAACCTTCCCGATCTGCTATTTGGTAAAACTGTTCATCATATGGGTAATGGGCGGTTCGGAAAGAATTGGCGCCATTCCATTTCATTAATTCAAAATCACGTTTCATAACAACCGGGTCGAAGCCGCGGCCGATGACGTTTGAGTCCATATGTTTTCCAAAGCCGGTTAAGTACACTTCTTCATTGTTAATATAAAGTTTGTTTCCTTCGACGTGAACCGTTCGAATACCGATTTCTTGCGTGTATTCATCAATGAGTTTCCCATCTTCTCGAATAGTTAAACGGAAAGTGTAGAGATAAGCATTTAAGGGCTTCCATAGTTTTGCATTCTCAATCCATAAGCTATTTTCTTTTCCTTTTTGTTCAGCAACTAATTGTCCTTTTTCATCAAACACTTCAACGAAGGTTTCACTCTCGCCAGTTGTTTCAAGTGTATATTCCACACGGGCGTCATCCCCTTCTAAGAAGTGGTTGACTGTGAAGTCAACGATACTTTCTTTTGGCGTCGCTACCAACCATACAGATCGCTGTAAGCCCGCATAGTTAAAGAAATCAAAGAAGGGTTTCACTAATTTTTTCCCGTTTTTCTTTGTAATTGTTTTTCCTACAGGCAATGTTGTCGCACTTAACTCATTATTGAGACGGACGACCACTCGGTTCATTGCATCCGGCTGGACGATGCTGTTCATCGAAGCATTAAACGGTAAAAAGCCTCCCTTGTGGTAGCCGACTTTTTGGCCATTCACATAAACTGTTGCCTCATGTGTCGCAGCGCCGAATCTTAGATCTAAATCTTTTGCCTGCCATTCTCCTGGAACAAAAAACTCTGTCTCATACCAAAAGTCGCCTGCATATTCTCGACTGTCTTTATCTATAAATAAATCGTTAAAACTTGAAGGAACAGGCATGGAAATTGGATCTGGTAAACCGTTGGTCCAGTTATTTTTTAATCCTTCATTTTCTGGATCAAACTGGAATTTCCACATGCCGTCTAGCATGACCGCTTGTCTTGTTAAGGTGTTTTTTGGATAAAATAATTCATTTGCCATTTTGTTCATCCTCTATTCAGTAGATGTAAAGCGCTTTCTTCTCTTCGGTATATACATTGTACTCACTTCAGAAAAAAGATGCATTGACTTTTTTAGCAGTTTTTTGTAAAAATTTAGCATTTCACACTGATTTTCTGTTATTTTATGCTATAATTTCGCTAATCAGAAAAAAAGGAGAAGAATAGGATGGACGAAACCTTTATTACTATGGCCCAACTTGAAGCAGGCAGTGATATAAACGAAGAGAAAATCCGTTTCCGTTATGAATTGGAACGTAAAGCTATGACAGCCGTCACTAACGGAGATTATGATTCCATAAAGGAAGCAGTAGAGGAAAGAGAAGACCTGCCCTACAATCCTTTTCTCCAAAGGCTCCCTGACAATGTTTTACGAGACCGTAAAAATGGCTCGATTATTCGCAATACTTTTCTGCGCATCGCCGCCCTTGAAGGAGGATTACCTCCCGTCTATGTGCATTTACTTTCTGAACGCTTTGCTTTAATGATCGAACAAGCCCCTTCTGCAGACTATCTAGACAATGAATTATCGAGACAAATGGTGAAAGACTATTGCGAGGCCGTTAAATATTTCTCAACGAAAGGTTATTCTCCATTAATTAAACAAGTGATTTCTTATATTTCCAATCATTTATCCACACCTCTCAGCTTAGAAGAGGTCGCCAGCGATTTTCATGTCAACAGTGCCCATTTATCGAGAAAGTTTAAACAAGAAACTGGTTTTACATTCACCGTGTATGTCAACAATAAACGGATTGAATATGCAAAACTCTTATTTCATGAGGGAAAGACTTCTATAACAAATGTGGCCAGTTTAGCGGGTTTTAACAGCAGTTCTTATTTTAGTAAAGTATTTAAGAAAGAAACCGGTCAATCCCCTAAAGACTATATGAAAGAATTGCCGTAAAAATCACAAAAACCGCATGCTTGCATGCGGTTTTTTTGCATTCTTTTCAGTTTTTAGTTTAAATCTGGCCAAAAATCGGCATTCGCTTCGATTAAATCATCAAGCAGCTCTTTCGCTACACGAGCATTCGGAACTGTTTTGGACAGCGATAACGCTTGCCACATTTTTTGATAGCTTTTCTCTATCCAAGCTTCCACGACCATTTTCTCGACCGTGACTTGCTGCAGCATAAGGGCACGTTCAAACTGTGGAATTTTGCCTTGTGTTAATGGTTCTGGTCCGTCGCTGCCTACAATGCAAGGCACTTCGACCATGGCATCATCGTCAAAATTGGCGATCGCTCCATTGTTTTCCACAATCAGCAGCATCCGCTCTCCTGTGTTAAAGGCAATGGCTCTTGCAAGGTCTACAATAAACGATGCGTGACTGTCAATGCTGAAGTTGTTGTCTTTTCCTGTTCCTTTTTCAATAATCTCTCGAGCAGCGCCAAACACTTCTTTTTCGCGGCCATCCATGACTTCGTTGGCCCGTGTATAGTCCGTATTCGCATGTTCCACTTCATCCTGCGGGAAGAAGTAATATTTCAGATACGTGTTTGGCAAAAATCTTGGTTCAATCGCCAGTAAATCCTTGGCTTTTTTATGCGTTTCTTGCCAGCTTGGGTCGGTATGCTGAGTGTCGACTTCTTCTTGAGTCAAGTAGCCATTTTCAGCGACATACTCTTTAATTTCATCAAGATACTCATGGCCCGTGGCTTTGTCTTTGACACTTGTCCACCAACCGAAGTGGTTTAAACCAAAATAGCTGACTTCTAATTTATCCGGTGTCGTGCCTACAATTTGTGACATTCTGCGCAGTGTTCCTACTGGCATGTCACAAATATTTAAAACTTTAGAATCGGGACGCAAGACACGCATAGCTTCAGCAACAATGGCCGCTGGGTTTGAGTAGTTTAACATCCATGCATCCGGTGAGTATTCTTCCATATAATCCACCAGCTCCAGCATGTCTGTGATACTGCGCATCCCGTAGGCAATTCCTCCTGGTCCGCAGGTTTCTTGTCCGACCACCCCATGTTTCAATGGAATTTTTTCATCCATTTCACGCATGGCGTACTGGCCGACACGG
>CAZKSU010000082.1:0-7783 GCA_964555455.1 uncultured Carnobacteriaceae bacterium | reverse complement strand
GCAAGAGCGTCGCAAACACAAAGGCGGCTACATAATAGTAAACGATGGTTCCTACAGGTTTTCCGAGAAACCAGATAAAAAATTCTTTTGAGGTATTTAAATTATTATTTTTACAGGCCCAAAATACAATAAAACATAAAGCTCCGAGTGATATTTGCTGAATGATGACCCCTGCAACGCCCCAAGCCCCATGTGTAGCATAAGACTGGAAAAACTCCTGCCCTGTTCCCGTTGAGGCACCGATATAGTAGGCGACCATAGCAAAAGCCATACTGAGAACATAAGGCCATCTAATGCTCTTTTTTTCTTCTGTCATAATAAACTCTCCTCTTGAGTGAAATAAATTTTGAGTGTTTAGAGTCATTGTTCAATCTCTTAAGTTTCTTTTGTTTGACTCCCCTGTAATAGACAATACTTATCTAAAGAATGACTATGACAGAAAAAGTAAGTATAAAGAGCGGATGCTGCTTTCATATTGACCGTCTCAGCCAATCGTCATCCGCCCTCGCAAAGGAAACAATTAGACAGTAAACAATTTACGCGGGAAGTTTGTTAATGGTTCGTAGCCGTCTTCAGTAACAACCACTGATTGACTGATTGAAACGCCATAGTCATCTAAATACATCCCTGGAATACAGTGGAAGGCCATGCCTGGTTCAAAGACCGTCTGATCACCAGGACGCAGACTGACTGTATGCTCACCCCAGTCGGGTGGGAAATTTAGTCCGATCGCATAACCAATGCGTGATTCCTTGAAGAAACCGTATTTTTTAAGAACCTTGCTCCAGGCAGCTTCAACCATTTCAGGAGTATTTCCTGGTTTAAATTGCTCAAGGGCTGCATTTAACCCTTCAACAGTGATTTCTGCTGTTTTTTTCACTTCTTCACTTGGTTCACCGATTGAAATGGTGCGAGCCATGGGTGCATGATACCTTTGATGCGCCCCTGCAATTTCTACAGCAACGACTGTTTTTTCTGGATAAGGGTTGTCTGTCCACGTTAAATGCGGCGCACCCGCTGTTTCTCCTTCTGGCATCAACGGCACAATGGAGGTATAGTCTCCGCCAAACTCTTCCGTGCCTCGAATTTGAGCTTCCATAATAGCCGCTACTACATCGTTCTCACGGACACCAGGGCCCATTGTGTCAATAGCAGCCTGCATGGCCAATTCAGCAATTTTACCTGCTCGTTTCATGAGGGTAATCTCTTTTGGAGATTTCACGATGCGCACCCAGTTGACCAGTGCCGTTGCATCTTTAAAGGTAGCGCTTGGCAAGCCTTCGGTTAACTTTGCATAAGCTTGAGCAGTGAAGTAGTAATTGTCCATCTCCACTCCAATTCTTTTTTCGGCAAGACCTAGTTCTGTCACTACTTTTGATACGAAGTCCATTGGGTGTTTGGTCAGGCTCTGAACGTGATCATCACTATAGGCTCGTACATGCTCTTCATCTAACCAAGTGGTTTTGACCACTCCGCTGAAGGCATCCATATAGCGGCCGATGTAGTAAGGCATTTCTTCTGCTACATCCACAAGAACCATTTGATGGACATAGAATGACCAGGCGTTGTGCCCAGTTAAGTAGGCCATATTTGCAGGATCGGTAATAAGTAAGACGTCAATCCCTTTTTCTGTCATGCTCTTTTTAACTTTGTCTAGACGTGTAAGGTATTCTTCTTTTGTAAAGTAGCTCATTCTCTGCAACTCCCTTTTTCCTTTTATCGTTTTTATTTTAAGAATTCTAGTGCACTGAATACATGGAAGCGAACTCCCGTGAGTAAAGTATTTTCGTCAATATTGAAGTTTGAAGCATGGTGCGGATAAATACTTCCTTCTTCTTCATTTGCGGTTCCAATGAACACAAAGGCTCCTGGAACGCCCGCACGATTCGTAAATTCCGAGAAATCTTCTCCCGCTAGAGAAAGATGCGGCTGGATTTGATCGGCTTCTACAAAATGAGGCAATACATTATTTTGCAAGAAGTTCACACTTTCGGCATCATTGATTACGGTATAATTGCTTGGCACAATTTCCAGTGAATAATCTACACCATAAGCTTCGCAGATGGAGTCTACCATTCTTTTGAAACGTTTTCTCGGATGCTGAGGGGTGTGGTCATCTCCATCGTATAAATAACGGAGAGTCCCTTCCATTTCCACTTTGCTTGCCAATACATTGTAAGATCCGTCTGTCTGGATTTTTCCAAAAGCAATCACTGTCGGGTCAAGTGCAGAAATTTCCCGGGTTTGTATATTCTGTGCGGACTGGATTAAAGCTGCTGCAGCCGGCACCGGATCTTTTGCTTCATGGGGCGCAGAGGAATGTCCGCCTTTCCCTTGAATCGTCAATTCGAAAATAAACATCTCTGCCATGACCGGCCCTTCTTTCAAGCCGATTTTTCCGCTTGGAAGAGGTGACCAGAGGTGAACACCGAATGAAGCATCCACTTTTGGATTTTCTAAGACCCCTTCTTCTACCATAAACTTGGCTCCTGCCTCTTCTTCGTTCGGCTGGAAGACAAGCTTGACATTTCCAGTCAATTCCTCTTGATGTTTTTTCAGGATTCTAGCAGCAACCATCAGCATCGCCATGTGCCCATCATGGCCGCATGCATGCATAACTCCAGGGTTTTCAGAAGAAAACTCTAGCCCTGTTTCTTCATGGACACGTAAATCATCCATATCCGCTCTAAGCAAAATCGTTTTTCCTTTTCGCGGCCCTTCGATCAGCCCTACCACACCGGTATTAAACATGCGTTGAGTGGGAATACCCAGATCGTTTAAATATTTTTCTACTTTTACAGCTGTCTCCACTTCTTGTGTCCCTAATTCCGGATTGCGATGGAACTCTCGTCTGAGTTGTACGACTTCCTCATAATGCGCTTCGATTTCTTGATTTAATGCTTCCAAATTTGTTTGCAGTTCCATGGTTGATTCCCCTTTTATCCTTTAATCGACTAAATCATTTCTAATACGTTTTCTAAATCTTTGATCAGGTCTTCAACATCTTCAATTCCCACAGATAATCGGACTTGGCCTTCGAAAATACTAGAAGCTTCTCTTTCTTCTTGAGACATATCGAAGTGACTCATAGACGGCGAGTGCTGGATAAGTGAGTCGACGTTTCCAAGGCTTGTCGCAAGGCTAAAGACTTCTACATTATTCATGACCGTTCGAACGGCATCTACACCGCCTTTGATGTCTGCACTCATCATACCGCCAAACCCATTAGTCATTTGTTTTTTAGCAATCTCGTGTGTTTCATGGCTGTCCAGTCCTGGATAGTATACTTTGTCTACTTTTGGATGACTGTCTAAAAATTCAGCCACTTTCATCGCATTTTCACAAATTCTCTCCATACGCACACCTAATGTTTTCATTCCTTGCATTAATTGCCAAGCGGCAAATGGGTCGAGAACTTGTCCCATAGTTTGTAAGAATGGCATACGACATCTGTGAATTCTTTCCTTGTCGGAGACGATGATCCCTGCCGTTACATTTCCATGTCCACTTAAGAATTTCGTTGCCGAATGGACCACAATGTCTGCACCGAGTGTGAGTGGTTTTTGTAAATAAGGAGAAGCAAATGTTGAATCGACGATTAATGTAATCTTCTCATGCTTTTTCGTCACATCGGCTACCGCTTCGATATCTGTAATCTTAATAGTAGGGTTCGCTGGTGTTTCAATGTAGACAACCGTCGTATTTTCTTGAATAGCTTCTTCAATGTTTTTCGGATCTGTTGTATCTACACGAGTGACTTCTACGCCGAAGTCTGTAAGGACCTGTTCAAACAATGTGTAGGAACAGCCGTAGATAACATCTCCAATCACTGCATGATCGCCAGCTTTCAAACTGCTCATGACTGCAATTGAAATGGCACCCATGCCCGAAGCAACCGCAAGACCCGCTTCGCCTTCTTCTAAAATAGCCATACGTTTTTCAAGCTCATCCGCATTAGGTGAGCCAAAACGTGAATACACGAATCCTTCTTCGACATTTTGGTTTAGGTAGACAGCGCTGTCAAAATCTTCCAGCACATAAGTCGATGTTTGGTAAATCGGGCTGATATGCGTCATCGCTGCCGGCTTATAAGTTCCAGGTACCTGTGCGTGATGTTGTGCTGAATGTAATAAATCTGTATTTATTCCCATTGATAAAACCCCTTTTTGTAGTTTTTCCTTTTTTATCGTTTGATATTGTTTAAAATCGCCCAAATAGTTTATTCTTTCCAAAGATTGTGTTTCCTTTAACTAACCCTATGTTATAATAATGATAGCGCTTTATCAACGTACAAATTATAAGTAATTTAATTTTATTTATACTACAAAATGTAGGAGGAAAATTATGCTTACCCTTGAAGGCCTTTTAAATTTAGACATTTTGTCAGAAGCAGAGCTCTTAAATGGGCACATTGCAACAGAGGAATATATTGTCGATTCTATTTCTGTTCAAGAACCCCCGGTTGAAGGTTTTATTCGTGAGAATGAAGTTGTACTCTCAACAGCTATCGGATTAGATAAAGACTTTTCACTTCTTAATTTTATTCAGAACGTGCACGAAGCCCAAGCCACAGCTCTCATTTTGTCTTTTAACCCAGAAGGCGATCAAACAGTCTGCCAGGAAATTATCGATTATATTACTCTGAATCAGTTTCCTTTAATCAAAATTCCGTGGGAAGTCCGGTTTTCGGATGTCATTACCGCAGTACTGGATATTTTCCAAAACCTCGAAAGCGAACAAGAAAAACAGTATATCAATTTGCAAAAAGAGCTCTTGCATATTTACTTCGAAGGAGCATCTTTAGAAAAAGCGGCTGAATTGATTGCCAACACAACAAAACGTTCAATCCTTATCCAAGATAAGGACAGAACGCTTAAAGGGGCTTTTCACTTTGAAAAAGATGCCGGAGGTGAAGAAAAATTTAGCGAAGTTCAAATTGAAGTGTCTAATTACTTATATGGTTATCTGAAGTTTTCGAAAAATTCGAGTGACCGAGACGACGCTACAAATTTCAGTTTTTTCCATTTTTATATTAACGTCCCGTTATCGCTTTGGTTTGAAAAAGAAGAAGTCATCAACACAACCAGTCTGAATCTTCGGAATGATTTCGTCTGGCAGTTGGCAAATGAACCCGCCTACCCTAAACAGCTGTTGTCTCAAGGTATCCAATTAGGCTTTGATATGGACTTAATCTATTTTTGTGTCTTGCTGCAAATCCACGAAAAAATTCCAGGCGGTTCTTACACCGATAATTTTTTAGCGATAGAAAGCCATCTGATTTCATTAATCAAAGACCACAATCTGCGAACCATGATCAGTTTGAAAGATAAAACATTTGTTATTTTCTTGGAACACCAATCGGATTTAGAAGTTTCAACTCTTTTAGATAATATGGAAGAAAATATTTTAGCTATTTATCCGGATTATGCTTTTACTTGGGGAATCAGTGAAATACCACAGGAGAAATACACCTTCTATGACCAATACAACAAAGCCAAAATTGCTTTAGAACAAGCCCTTTATCTGAAGCTGCCGCGGTTACATTTCAAAGAAAGCCGCATCTCAGGTATCGTTAACCAGATGATGCCTCGAGAAGAGCTAATGAAGCAGGCTCTAGAGCTGTTTGAACCGATTGAATCACAGCCGCGTTACAATGAAGAAGGCATGGACCTTATAACCACCATTACTGCTTACTTAAAAACAAATTACAATACCAGTAAAACAGCTAGACTTTTAAATATCCATCGCCAGTCTTTACTCTATCGATTGGAAAAATTTGAAGAGTTAACCGAGCTTTCGCTAGATGATAATGATGAGCTATTTTTGCTTCAATATTACTTACGCTTATTAGGAAAGTTCCAAATAGACTGACTCATTCAAAGAAAAAAAAACTCCGAGCGGCACATCCAAACTGCCGCAAGGAGCTTTTTTATTTTGTAAAGTCTAATTCATTCGTCTGCAAGAATTCAATTTCTTCAGGTGTGGATTGCCGCCCTAAAGCTTTATTCCGATGAGGGTAGCGGCCGAACTGATCAATAATTTTCTTATGGTCATACATAATTTGAGTATGCGAGTCACTGTTTAATTTTAAATACAGTTTCTCTGTCATTTCCTGTATGGCTTTTGACTCGGAATGCATCCATGGAAGCAAGGTAAAACTTTTTCTTTCGAGAGGCTGTTTTTCAAATCCAGGATGCTTAATCGCATGCTGTGAGAGTACTAAAGCCATCGGGTCTTGTGCGTAGCTTAAAGCATGGCCCCGGTGCAAGTTTCTGGAAAACTGGTCCAATACAATAATCTCAGCTAACCGGCCCTCGAAGCTTTCCCGCCATTCAAACAGCTGACCTTGTCTCGCGGCTTCCCACGTGTCGTAAAAACGGCTGCGTATTTCTTCATCGAACGCCTCGCTTGTTTTAAACCATTTTTCTTCATTTCCTTCATTAAACCAAAAGTCAAACACTTCTTGAGCAGATGCAATCGTCATATTCTCTCTCCTTTTTGTTTCATCTCTACTTCCATACTAGCATAAATTTCGCTACTTATTTTTTTGGAAATTTCAGTTCGTATGAATTGCTTCGTTTTTTTATTTTTGATAGCGTTTACGATGAGAAACAAATTTTATCAAAAGGAGCGTGGTAGCTCATTTACCATACCTTTCCGCATGAACAGCAGAAACTGTAGCACCTCGAATTTTAAAAGAAAGGGTTTGAAAAATGGATAAAGAGCAAAACAAAGAAAATAATATCAATAGGGATACTCAACGACAAATGAACCAAAATAAAAAACATGAACAGTTGGAACAATTTAGAGTCGACGATTCCAAAGAATCTTTAACGACCAACCAAGGATTGAAAATGGCTGAAGACGAACACTCTTTGACAGCCGGCGTTCGCGGTCCGACGTTGATGGAAGATTTCCACTTTAGAGAGAAATTAACCCATTTTGACCACGAGCGAATCCCTGAGCGTGTTGTTCATGCGCGCGGCTTTGGTGCGCATGGCGTGTTCGAATCGTACGGAACAGCAGCACCTTACACAAAAGCGCACTTCTTAAAAGAAGGGGTGGAAACGCCTGTCTTTGTTCGATTTTCAACCGTAAATGGTTTCCGCGGTTCCAATGAAACGGTGCGAGATGGAAGAGGATTTGCGACAAAATTTTATACTGAAGAAGGGAATTATGACTTGGTAGCGAATAATCATCCGGTATTCTTTATACAAGATGCCATCAAATTTCCAGATTTAGTGCATTCCTTTAAACCTGAACCTAGAAACGAAATCCCGCAGGCAACCAATGCGCACAATACATTTTGGGATTTTCACGCAAATAATACAGAAGCCGCTCACCATGCGATTTGGGCGATGTCGCCACGTGGTGTCCCGCGCAGCTTCCGTATGATGGAAGGCTTCGGTGTCCACACGTTCCGTTTGATTAACGATGAAGGAGAGCCTACTTTTGTGAAATTCCATTGGCGGCCTAAACTGGGCGTTCATGGACTGGAATGGGAAGAAGCGCAGATGATTGCTGGAAATGACCCTGATTTCAACCGCAAAGACTTGTTTGAGGCGATTGAAGATGGGAATTACCCTGAGTGGGAGCTAGGCATTCAGGTCATCTCCGAAGAGTATGCCGATAAATTTGATTTTGATATCCTCGACCCGACAAAAATCATTCCGGAAGAAGATATCCCCTTAACGATGATTGGCAAGATGACTTTGAATCGCAATGTCGATAATGCTTTTGCTGAAATTGAACAATCGGCCTTCCACCCTGGTCATGTGGTTCC
>CAZKSU010000081.1:0-7821 GCA_964555455.1 uncultured Carnobacteriaceae bacterium | reverse complement strand
ACTGAATATGGTCTCATTGTCCTTGTATGTCGAATATTTAAACATACACGTGAAGCACACGTTACAGTGCCAAAGTATTAATGAATTGTTATTCGGCGTACTTATAGAGGTATAGATCGCGAGGTCTATATAAATATTGGGTGGTAACACGAAGCAGAGCTTTCGTCCCCTTTGTAGAGAATGCAAAGGGGATGAAAGCTTTTTTTGCTTATCTAAACATTTTAGGAGGAATAGAAATGACAAAAACCATAAAAATTACTGACCGTATTGACCAAACAATTGAAGAAAAAGTAAACAATTATCAAAAGATTGCGCTTGAAATTCATGCGCGTCCTGAAGTCAGCAACTATGAATTCTTTGCGAGTGAATTATTATCAAACAAGTTAAAAGAAGAAGGGTTTGAAGTAGAATTAGATGTCGCCGGACACCGGACAGGCTTTGATGCACGGTACAAAAGCAAAAAACCTGGACCCACTGTTGTTTTCTACGCTGAATACGATGCGCTTGAAGGCATCGGGCATGCTTGCGGCCATAACTTGTTCGGAGCCACTTCTTCCTTAGCCGCTGTTGGCTTGAAAACGGTCATTGATGAAGTTGGCGGTGAGATCCGAGTGTACGGAACACCGGGCGAAGAAGGCGGAGAAAACGGAAGTGCAAAAGGAAGTTTTGTCCGGGAAGGTTTTCTAGACGATGTAGATTTTGCCCTTGGTGTGCACCCGAGTCACAGACACGCGCTGACGAGTAAAAATTTGGCGGTGGATCCGGTAGAAGTGGAGTTTTTCGGAAAAGCCTCCCACGCGGCAGCGGCTCCAGAAGCAGGAATTAATGCATTAGACGCAGTACTGCAAGTTTTTAATGCGACCAATGCTTTAAGAGAACACTTGAAAGACGAAGTACGCATCCACGGGATTATCACAAACGGCGGGGAAGCGCCCAATGTTGTGCCAGAGTATGCAAGTGCTCGATTCTACCTCCGCGCAAAATCAAGACCGGTCTTAACGGATGTGTATGAAAAATTTGAAAATATCGTTAAAGGAGCGGCCCTTCAGACCGGAGCGGATTATAAATTTGGTCTTTTCCAAAACAGTGTGGACAATATCGTTCCGACTCCTTTATTTGATCAAGTGTATGAGAAAAATTTAAATCGTTACGGTGAATGTATCACCAAAGAAAACAAAGGGAGCGGCGGCTCATCTGACGTGGGGAACATCAGTCAAGTCGTTCCGACGATACAGCCTTATATCCAAATCAGCAATGAATATATCGCTGGACACAGTGTAGAGTTTCGCGAAGCGGCTAAAAGTGAACAAGGATTGTCCTCGATTGAGCTGGGAGCTAAAGTGTTAGCCAGCACAGCACTTGAAGTCATCGGAAACCCAGAATTATTAGAAAAAATTAAAGAACAGCATGCAATAAATGTAGAGAACCAAGACAGATAACAGATAGGGGATATTTATGATTGAGTTAAAAAATGTCTCAAAAACATTTAAAACAGATCAAAAGGAAGTACATGCCGTCAGAGAAGTTGACTTAACGGTTGAAGAAGGCGAAATCTTTGGGGTCATCGGGTACAGCGGGGCCGGGAAAAGTACCTTAGTCCGGTGCATTAACCTGCTGGAGCGGCCGACAACCGGCCAAGTCCTCATTGACAACATCGACCTGACGCAGCTAAAAGAAAAAGAGCTGCGACTGGAACGGCAAAACATCGGGATGATTTTCCAGCAGTTTAATTTGCTAGGGTCGCGTACGGCTTATCAAAATGTTGAGTTTCCTTTGAAAAACAAAGGGTATACCAAAGAAGAAATCGCTGAGAAGGTAAATTCTTTATTAGACTTAGTAGGGATAGCCGACAAAGCGGATACTTATCCTTCGCAATTGTCGGGAGGACAGAAACAAAGAGTAGCGATTGCTAGAGCGCTCGCCACGGATCCAAAGATTCTGCTTTGCGACGAAGCCACCTCCGCTTTAGATCCGCAAACAACAAAGTCGATTCTGAAACTGCTTAAAGAAGTCAATAAAAAATTGGGGATCACGATTGTAATTATCACTCACGAAATGGATGTGATTAAAGAGATCTGTCATCGGGTAGCGGTTATGGAAGATGGCTTTGTTGTTGAATTAAATGATGTCGTCGCTGTTTTCTCCAATCCGCAAGCGCAAATCACTCAAGAGTTCATCAGTTCGACATCTTCTCTTTCCCGAATCGATGAACTGATTGAAGAAGAAGCTTCTATTGTTCAATTGAAGCCTGGAGAACAAATTTGGCGCTTAGACTTTTATGGGGCAGAAACAAAAGAAGCCCTTATTGCAGAAATGGCTCAAACCTTTCCTATTGAGCCGAGTATCATCTTTGCAAATGTTGAAGTGATTTCAGACACTGTTTTAGGTTCACTGATCATTTTGCTGTCGCTGCCGGATGGGGTAGAGTCAGAAGTCTTTGCTTATCTCAGAGACAAGCACATTAAAGTAGAGGTGATTAAACATGCCTGATTTTCTAGTGAACTTAATGGAACAATATACGCCCAACTTACTCACTTATTGGGATGACTTTGTAGTGAGCATCATCGAAACCCTTCAAATGTTATTCGGTTCGGGTATATTTACTTTTATCATTGGGCTGTTTTTAGGGACCTTGTTAGTCGTCACCCGTGAAGGAAACATTTTAGAAAATAAAACGATCCATCGTACGATTGATTTTATCACGAACATTTTCCGCTCCATTCCATTTGTTATCTTAATTACCGTCTTAATTCCGATCACGTCGATTGTCATGGGCACATTTATTGGGGTAAGAGGAGCGATTTTTCCATTAATTGTCGGCTCCATTCCATTTTTTATCCGGCAAGTCGATGCCGCCTTATCCGATATTGACAATGGTTTAATCGAAGCGGCACAAGCAATGGGGCTTTCACCGATTGAAATCATTTTTAGAGTCTATTTAAGAGAAAGTATCCCTGCTTTGGCCCGTTCGACAACCATTACGATTATCAGTTTACTTGGTTTAACTGCTATGGGAGGAGCGGTAGGAGGCGGCGGTATTGGTTCATTTGTGATCCGCTACGGACACAATCGATACATGACGGACATCACCAACGTTTCCGTTGTCGTTATCTTACTCTTTGTACTAGTGATTGAACTTATTGGAAATATCATCATTAAAAAAACGACCCACTAAAAAGGAGAAATTAAAATGAAAAAAATTATACGAATTTTTGGAATTGCATTGGCTTTGGTATTGGTACTTGCTGGCTGCGGAAGTAACGAAGGGGCAGTTGAAGGCGGAGAAGCTGTTAAAATTGGAGTCGTCGGATCCGACTCTGTCGTCTGGAATCATGTGGCGGATAAGGCAGCGGAAGAAGACATTGACATTGAAATTGTTTATTTTGATTCTTACCCGCTGCCAAATGCCGCTTTAAATGCGGGCGAGATTGACTTGAACTCATTCCAGCACTATATTTATCTGGAAACGGAAATTGAACAATTTGATTATGACTTGACTGTGCTTGGGGAAACAAGCTTGGCGCCTTTAGGCATCTATTCAAAACATTTGACGGATGTAGCAGAAGTAGAAGATGGAGCTCAAATCGTCATTCCAGACGATGTCACCAACGGCGGACGTGCTTTGCTTCTGCTGCAAGAGCAGGGCTTAATTACAGTCGACGAAGCAGCTGGCTTAACGCCAACGCTTCAAGACGTTGAGAACCCAAGAAACTTTGATATTGTAGAACTGGCTGCTGCCAACATCCCAGCTTCACTTGAAGAAGCGCCATTAGCTGTCATTAATTCAGGAATTGCTACAGATGCTGGATTGATCCCATCCGAAGATGCTTTAGTATTGGAAGATTCAGAGCCGGGAGACAACCCGTACATCAACGTCATCGTTTCTCGTACCGAAGATGCAGAAGATGAAACATTAAACCGCATTGTAGAATTGTACCAAACAGAAGATACAAAAGAAGTCATTATTGAAGATTCTAAAGGTTCTTCTATTCCAGTATTCTAAAAAGGACGATCGAAAAAGTGCCCAGCTTATTCAAATAAGCTGGGTATTTTTTTATTTTAAAACATATTTGAAAATAAAGGTTGCTTTACTTTACCCCTTCTGTTATTATAATTAAGCTTATGCGATGAGCCGACCTGAACATGATTTTTACAGGTCATTTGCACGTCACTGCATAAGAATCATACAGTGATGAAGAGCAAGTGGATGTGAACACTTCTCTTATCTATACAATTTTTAAAAAATGAATAGATTGCCAGCAAGCGTAGACAATGACCTGTCTGCGTTTTTTTGCTTTTTACATAGAAAAAAATAGGCTGTTTGTTTCTTCTCCTCCTATTCTTCCTTTCCTTGCTTTAAGCATAATGCTTTATAATTTTTTGAATTCTTCTTATACTGAAGGCGGTTAGAAATACAAAAAAAGCTAAAGGAGAGGATATTTATGAATCAGTTAGAGAACGCATTCAGCTCGCTGGTCAACATGTTGCCAGCCATAGTTATGGGAATTGTCTTAATTATTATTGCTTGGCTAGTGGCGACACTTGTTCGAAAAGGTGTGCAGGCTGCACTTCATGCGATGAATTTAGATGAGAAATTACAGGGGGACTCAGACAGGATGAGAACCGCTGAGCCAGAAACCAGTATGGCGGATATCATCGCTCAAGTGTTTTACTATCTAGTCTGGGTACTGTTTTTACCAGCTATTTTCGATACCTTTGGATTAACAACGGTAGCACAGCCGATCCAAAATATGCTAGATACGGCATTGTCTTACTTGCCAAACATTATCGCAGCCGCTGCATTAGTGGCTATAGCGGTGGTGGTTGGGCGCTTTGTTAAGAATCTAGTATATAACTTAGCACTGTCGTTAAATATTGATCGCTGGGTAACAAAACTGACGAGTCAAGATAGCGAGATGAAGACACGGACAGGAGTTTCAAGGGAAAATAAAGACACAATGGCTAAAGTGCTAGCCAATATCGTCTATGTCTTAATTTTAATCCCTATATTAATTGTAGCTCTTGAAGCACTAGGTATTCGATCGATTTCAGAGCCTATTATCAATGTACTGAATACGATTATGGCAGCCATTCCTAATATTTTAGTCGCAGCAATCTTGCTGGCTGTAGGTGTAGCTATTGCAAAATTCGTAGGAGACTTAGTAACGAACTTGCTCAAAGGAACTGGAATTAACAATCTGACAGACAATGTCAATATGAAAGGGACGCAGAACTTAGACCTGGCCAAAATAAGTGGTCAAATTGTTGCCGTCTTAATTGGTTTATTCTTCTTTGTAGAAGCGTTAAATGCATTAAACTTAGAAATCTTAAATAGAATTGGCGCAGCGATTATCGCTTACCTGCCTAATGTCATCTTTGCGATCATCATCCTTGGCTTAGGAGTGATTGGCGGTCAATGGCTCGCTGGCATTCTTTCAAGATCTACTGGCAGCCAATGGGCTGGAAGAACGACTCAATATGTGCTGATTGCTTTTGCGTTGTTCATGGTCTTAGACCAATTGAACTTTGCAAGTGATATTGTCAATACAGCCTTCATCTTCATTATTGGTGGTTTATCTGTCGCTTTCGCTCTTTCATTTGGACTTGGCGGACGTGATTTCGCAAGAAAACAACTTGAAAAGTTAGACAACAAAGTTGAAAAAGAAAGTAAAAAAGAAGGCGAAACTTCAGTAAACACAGATCCTGCAGATAATATCGATTTATAAAAAGAACTGAAATAAAGAATAACAGCAGAGCCTGTACCTCACAGCGGGGTACAGGCTCTGCTTCGTCATAAAACCCAGCGGCAAAACGCCGCTGGGTTTATTTCTGCTGTTATTCACCTTTAATCGACGCGGTCGACATCTTCTGGATATCTCTTTCTTAATGCTTCTTTCTCTTCTTCAGAAGCTGTTGTGTACCATTTTTCTGCTTCGGTAAGGGAACGATTGAATAATTCTTCTTCATTTCCGCCTTCTTCGTCAGCAGCATTGGCTAAATCCAATGTTTTGGCTCGGATTAAATGGTTCATGCCTGTCATCTGAGCGGGCAAGTGATGCATACCATATGACATCTCAATTCCTCCTAAGTTGATGTTCAAGTTCAGTTATCGCTCGGTTCTTTTTCTGACTGCTTTTCCCCATCCTGTTTGTAGATGATTACTTTTGTTCCTCTGTTTCGAGCAATATCTTTTGCACGTTCTACCGCATCTTCTTTATATTCAAAGGTTGAATCTGCTCGCTTGGCATCCACAGTTTTTACTTTCCAAATCCCTTCTTCATAATAAACTTCCACATCATTATCTATCAAGTCTTCATTGCTTGACGAGTCATGTTTATCTGTTTTTTGCGGATCTGGTTCTTTTTCAAAAGCTTCTTTCTCTTCCTTTGAAGCCTTGTCGTACCATTCTTGAGCTTGTGAATGCGCAATAGGAATCAGCCGGTCTTCATCGTAGCCTTCTGCTTCCAGTGCATTCGCGATATCGATGGCTTTCTTGCGCACCAAAGAATCCATATTTTTCATTGAATCAGGGTAATCTTGCATATCCCAGGGCATCATGATCTCCTCCTTCTATCGTAGTATTCTTACTTTCATTTATAGCATGCAGCGGAAGGAATACCAAATAATGTGCTCACTCAGAGGGTAATTTATAAGCGAGGGAGGTAAAATTTGTTATGATTAGAGTACCGATTAAGAGGAGGAAAAAAGATGAAAAAAGTGTTAGTTATAGGAGGCACGCAGTTTTTTGGGAAAAAAGCTGTGGAATTACTAATTGAAAAGGGGCATCAAGTAACAATTGCTACTCGCGGAAATACTCCCCATCCATTTGGTGAGAAGATGAATCATATTCTGCTGGATGCCCGTGACGGCAGCCATACAGGGTGGCAGGAAGTCACCCGCCAAACATGGGATGCCGTCTTCCATAACGTCTGCTACACCAAAGAAGACGCGGAATTAGCCATTGAAAAGTTTGCCGATGTGACGGACTATCTGTACTATACTTCTTCACTGGCGACTTATTCTGGCGCGAAAGACGGCTATACGGAAAGTGACTTCGACCCGAAAACGTACGAGATTGATCCGGCAAAAGAAGTGACTTATGGAGAAGGGAAAAGACAAGCAGAGGCTGTCTTTTTCAACCATGCGCCATTCCATGTCACAGCCTTTCGCTTCCCGATTGTCTTAGATGTGGATGATTATACAAGAAGACTGCATCACTATATTGAAAAAGGTTTAAAGGATGAAACGATTTATTTGGAGAATAAAGACTATAAAGTAAATTTTGTTCAAGGCACTACGGCAGCAGAGTCTATCGTGTGGGCAATTGAGAATGAAAAAAGTGGTATTTACAATATCAGCTCAAAAGATGCCATTACACTCAGCACTTTAATGCTTTGGATTGAAGAAGCGATAGGCAAACCTTTACATGTCGTCGAAACCGGGGAACCTGTCCCTGACTCGCCATTCAGTGAGTCCCATCACCGTTACTTGTATTCAGATAAAATAGAAGAGGCAGGTTTTCCGCTGCGGGCTTCTGCTGAATGGATGACTCCTTTAATCCAGACAATTGTTTCACAATATTAGCAAAGAGAGTGGGAAAGGCTGGCTGTTTACTGTATAATAAGTCGTATTCATATGAAGAAGGAATGAGAGGAGAGTGAGAGTATGAATAAAATACAAACGGTTTTAGTCGCTAATCGAGGAGAAATCGCTATTCGCATTATGCGTGCCTGTCATGAATTGGGGATTAAAACGATTGGTATCTATTCAGAAGAAGATATTGGAACACTGCACCGCCAAAAAGCGGATGAATCTTATTTA
>CAZKSU010000080.1:0-7994 GCA_964555455.1 uncultured Carnobacteriaceae bacterium | reverse complement strand
GGTTCACCATCCACAGTGATCTGGTATTTTTTTTGCAATTCATTCAGTGACAAATCATCTGTATCTGCAACGAAACGCTCTTCACTACTGGTTAATTCTGTTTCATCCGTACGGTCTAGCAGATAGTCAATGCTGACATCAAAAAAATCGGCAATCTGCTTTAACCGATCCGGTCTAGGTATTCGTCCGTTTTTACTATTCTCATAATGAACAATCGATGTCCGATCAATTTCTAATCGGTTTGCCAGTTCTTCTTGAGATAAATTCATGCTTTTTCTTAAATCTTCTAATCGTCTTGAAAATCCCATAGTAACCCCCAACAATTCGTATTTCTCTCCATTAAATATTACCATAGTTTAGACAAAAAGATAAATTTTTATACAAAATATGAGATTTTTCTTTACATGTGCGTTTAAAGCACGTATGATATACAAAAGAATATAATATGCACGATTGAATCAATGCACAGAACAATAAATTGACTTAAATATGAGATTTTTCTTTACATGTGCGTTTAAAGCACGTATGATATACGAAAGAATTAAATATGCGCGATCGAATAAATACATCGAACGATAAATTGATTTGAGTTTCTTATTTTTCTTTACGTGTGCGTTTGAAGCACATGCGAGATAAAAAAGAATGGGACATGCAGGATCAACTGCTCTGCCGAGTGTAAATTGCCTTCAAAACGGATAAGTATTTCTTACATACGCGTATTTTTATCTCAACTACTTAGTTTTCCATTCTTGCGGTGCATCGTAGCAATGGAAAGGAGAATAAAAATAAAGGAGAGTTCATATTATGAAGAAGGCAAAAATTGTAACCGTATTCACCTTGTTAAGTATTCTTTTCATGTTAATTGGTGGCAGAACAGTGCACGCTGTAGAAGAGGATGTAGTAAAACTAGACGATAACGCTGATGTGTTGGTCTTATATTCAACGGAAGATTGGGAAGTCGACGAAAATATACGTCTGCTTGATTTATCTCTCGGACATTTTACAACTCAAATTGAATATAAAAACGTACATGATTTGACAAACATCGATTTAGAAGAAAAAACACACCTCTTCTATTACGGACATATTAAAGAAAAGCTGCCGGATGAACTAACGCAGCTGGTGAACAGATTTGACGGACCGACAATGGCTATTGGCTATAACATCGACCAGCTTGGAGAAAAGTATTCTTACCTTACAGCCGGCGGTGAAAGAACGATTACTAAAATTAAATACGTGGGAGACAGAAAGAAAACACGAGACATTAATCCGAACATGATCTTTGAAACAGTATTAGAAGAGGAAGCAGAAGTACTTGTAGAAGGTAAGGGCCAAGAGGGAAGCTTCCCGTTAGTCATGAGAAAAGATCAAAATTACTATTTAGCTGCTGATTCTTTTGACCGTCCTTATTCTGTTTATTTCTCACAGGTGCTCAATACCTTTTTTGACCGGGAAACATCCGCTAAAACACCTGCCTACATTCGTTTAGAAGATGTTCATCCGCTGAGTGATCCGAAACGATTAAGAGCTGTCGCAGAAGAATTAACCAAAAGAGACATTCCTTATATGATTGCGGTCATACCGGTTTATACAAACCCAGAGACTGGAAAGAGACACCATTTTGAAGATCACAGAGAAATTTTAGAAATCCTCAGATATATGCAAGATAATGGAGGAAGTGTCGTTCTTCACGGGTATACGCATCAGTTCCGCGCATCTGAAACGGGAGAAGGATTTGAGTTTTGGGATGTAGAGAATGAAATGCCCATTTACCACGGACCAGATGAGAAAGCGGTACGGCTTTCAAAAGAAGACTTCAAAACTGAAGCAGAATACGAAACGGCTCTCGTTGAGAAGAAAGCGTTTGAACGTGAGTACATTGAGGAACGATTAACAAGAGGAGTACAAGAATTGGTCAATTACGGTCTGTATCCTCTTGCATTTGAAGCGCCTCACTACACGATTTCTCAAAATGGTTACAAAGTCGCATCTGATCACTTCTCCACTTATGTTGGACAAGTTCAGCTGAGTGATGAGCGATGGGAAATCATGGATACAACGCCTTATGCCTCAAAACCGACCATTTTAAATGGCATGACGTTGCTTCCTGAAACAATCGGTTATGTGCAGCCGGAAGCTAAAGAACCAGTGCGCGACATGATGGAAGCGGTTGACTTTTATCAAGTCGTTGAAGGCGGCATGATTGGCTCCTTCTATCATCCTTATCTAGGTTTAGAGGGGTTGCAGGAACTTTTAGATAAAATGGAACAAATTGATAACATTGAATGGATTGACCTGAAAGAAATGGAAAATACGGTAGCCGTGGATAATGTTCTGATTCAAAGCGGGAATGGTGAAGTCGAAGTGGAAGTGAATCGCTTAGGTCTTTTGACCACTTCCTTTGATTTTATAAAATACCACATCAAAGAAGTAGTGATTGTACTCACTTGGATTATTGCCGTAATTGGTATAACGGCGGTAGTGATGTTTGTCAGTTTCACTGTTCATCTAGGCATTAAAAATCGACGCGCAGAAAGATACATTGCTAAACACTCGCGAACGGTAAAATAACCGGTAATTAAGAAAGGATCGTGCAAACCATGGCTAACTTTTTCTTATATGTCGCTTTATTTCTTCTCTGGTTTATGTTGTTTTATCACATTTTCTTAATGCTTGGAGGCTACTTGGAGTTTTTAAAGCATGACAAAGTAGTTAAAAAATTCTCAGAGAATGTGGGAGAGCTTCCTAAAGTCAGTATTTTGATTCCCGCACATAACGAGGAACTGGTAATTGAACACACGCTGCAGGCAATGGTTAACTTGGAATACCCTAAAGATAAATTAGAGATTATACCGATTAATGACAATTCGACCGATCAAACAGGTGCGATAGTCGATGCTTATGCCGAACGCTATCCATTTATTAAACCGTTTCACACGGACCCTTCAAATGGAGGGAGAGGTAAATCAGGCGCTTTAAATCAGGGGCTGAATTATTCTACTGGGGAAGTGATTGTCGTCTATGATGCAGACAACGTGCCAGAACCTGAAGCTGTTTACAATTTAGTGCTCGGTTTAAATAACGATAAAGAAGCGGCCGCAGTGGTTGGGAAGTTCCGAGTGTCTAATGCGACTAAAAACTTGCTGACACGTTTTATCAACACAGAAACGCTGACTTTCCAATGGCTCGCTCAAGCTGGACGCTGGCACTGGTTTAAAGTAACAACGATTCCGGGAACCAATTTCGCCATCCGCCGTTCGGTCATTGAAGAGTTGGGTGGCTGGGATGAAAAAGCGATATCCGAGGATACTGAATTGAGTTTCCGAATCTATAATGCCGGCTACCGTATTCGTTTCTTCCCGGAAGCGGTCACTTGGGAGCAGGAACCAGAGACATTAAAAGTCTGGTGGAAACAGCGTATGCGTTGGGCACAAGGGAATATGTATGTCATCTTTAAATACCTTTCTCAACTGAAACAGTTAAACAGTAAAGTCCGATTCGATCTGTTCTACTTCCTGTTCACTTATCTGTTTTTCTTTGGTGGAATATTGATTTCTCATATTATCTTTGTCTTGAACCTACTCGTTGATTTAGAGCTTATGATCGGGAATGTATCGGTGCTCCTTCTTGTAACAGGTTTCCTGTTATTCTTAGTTGAAGTCTGGCTCGCCTTAAGCTTTGAAAAAGGGCAATTGAGCTTTAAGAATGCCTTGGTCGTCATCTTGATGTACTTTATTTATTCACAAATGTGGGTAGGTTTGGTATTAGTTGCGATCTATCGCGAATCAAAGCGTGTGCTTCTAAACCAAGAAGTGAAATGGGAGAAAACGAAACGATTCAGCCCACAAAAAACGATACGAATGAACCCGCAGCAAACGATCCACATAAAACCGCAAGAGACGACACGCATCAATGCGCAACAAACCACACGAGCAGTTGCTGAAAAGAAAGAGAATAATCCGGAGGGATGATGAATATGCTTAAAACAATGACAATTTTCGGGACGAGACCAGAAGGAATCAAGATGGTGCCTGTTATACAAGCGCTAGATAAAGACCCTGATATAAAGAATATTGTTGTCAATACGGCACAACATCGAGAAATGTTAGACCAAGTGCTGAATCTTTTCAGTGTTACTCCTGATTATGATTTAGATATGATGAAAGCCAATCAATCGCTAGAAGAATTAACTGGGCGATTAATTGAAAAACTATCTACTATTATTGACGTGGAGAGACCGGATTTAGTGCTCGTCCACGGAGATACGACGACAACCCTGGCCGGTGCTTACAGCGGCTTCTTAAATCAAGTGCCTGTCGCTCACGTAGAAGCAGGGTTACGCACAAACAATATCCACTCGCCTTTTCCGGAAGAAGTAAACCGGCAGTTAGTCGGCCGAATGGCGTCTTATCACTTTGCGCCAACGCAAAGAAATAAAGAAAACCTGCTGAAAGAAAATATTTCAGAGGAGAGCATAGCGGTCGTCGGAAATACTGTCATTGATGCTTTGCTGCAAATCAGTCAGCGCGAGCCTTATTTTCCATCGACGCTTGAAAAAATTTACAATCAGGAGAAAAAGACCATCCTGTTAACTTCTCATCGAAGAGAAAATATGGGAACAATGAAATCCGTTTTCCGCGCGATGCATCGTCTAGTGGCAGCAAATGATGATGTGCAAGTTGTTTTCCCGATTCACAAAAATCCGAAAGTCCGTAAAATTGCTTTAAATGTTATCGGGGAGAACAAACATATTCATCTCATTGAACCTTTAGAGTATACGCAATTTATCCATGCGATGAATAAATCGTATCTTGTCATTACAGATTCAGGCGGTATTCAAGAAGAAGCGCCAGGGCTCGGGAAACCGGTATTAGTCACACGCAATACGACTGAACGGCCTGAAGGTGTGGAAGCGGGAACCTTAAAATTAGTGGGCAATTCGGAAGAATTAATTTTCCAGGAAGCCCAGCGTTTACTCACAAATAAGGCTGCTTATGACCAGATGGCTGCCATCAAAAACCCATTTGGACAAGGAGATACTGCTGAACAGATTGTGCGACAAATTAAAAATCACTTCTTGAAGGATATTGTCGTGCCCGTATGAAACCTAAAGGAGGAGCGGACATGAGAGCACTTGTCCTTATGATAATTCTCCTTTTACTTGGTGCAGGAGTGTTGGTTGCGATGATGACTAGAGAACCTTCAAAGGATCAACAGCAGCAACAGCTGCAGGAACAACCTGAAAAAACCGTACAATTTATTCATCGGTGGTTAGAGAATGAGAATGAGACGATTGCGACATACATTCGAGAAAATCCAGACGAAGATGAAGATCTCGTTCGGGGAAGGGAAGCACTTGCTGAAACAATCGGCCTCCTCATGTTTTATGCTTTAGAAATAAACGATCAACCATTATTTAATCAGTATTACAACCAATTAAGAAATTCTTTTCTGGAAAAGGACGGTTTCGTCAATTGGAAAATCAATGAAGATGGTTCAAGCGACGTTTCCACAAATGCTTTCATTGATGATATCCGCATCATGGATGCACTAGCACGAGCGGATGAAAAATGGGGAGATAACCAATACTTGGGGACGGCTGAGAAAATAGGGAAATATGTGACGACCTACTCAGTCAATGAAAACATCTACACTGACTATTATGAAAGAAATGAAGAATACGCTAGCGAAAAGATTCAGCTTTCTTATATTGATGTAAAAGCAATGGATACATTGGCTGAAAAGCAGCTGCTAGAGGGAGAAATAGTAGCCAACACTTCGCAAGTTCTGTTAGAAGCTCCGGTACAAAATGGGTTTTATCCATATGCCTATAATGTTGAAGAGGGCGAGTATACATTTGACCAGAGTGTAAATATGATGAATCAAGCCTTTATTGTCTATCACTTGGCTCAAGTAGGGGTGCGGTCCGAAGAATTTCTTGCCTTTATCAAGCAAGAAATGAAGGACCGCGACCTCATCCATGGGGTATATGATCTCAACACAAGAAAGCCTTTTGTTGATTATGAATCGCCTGCTATTTATGGCTATCTTGTTTCCTATGCGTTAATTCTTGGGGAAGATGAGCTGGCTGAGGCCATTTATAACCGAATGAAAGAATACCAAGTAGCAGACAGCAACAATGAATACTACGGAGGCTATTCAATTACTGAAGGAAATACCCATGTCTTTGATAATTTAATCCCACTCCTTGCAGAGCAAGATATGTTGAACAATTAAAAAGAGAAGCCACAGCATTTTTTAACGGTTCGTTGAAATAGGGGGAGTGAATGCTGATTTGAAGTTCACTTAGAGGAAGTGTTGACAGATGGAAATTATTTTAGTCCGGCATGCAAAAGCTGAAAAACGACGAATGGAAATAGAAGATGACAGGCGGTATGTCACAAAAAAAGGCGAAGAAAAATTTCAAAAGCTGCTGCCAGAATTGCGAGAAAAACTTCATTTGCCTTCGGAGCGAAAAGTCATCTTGTGGTCGAGTCCAGCTTTGAGGGCTTTAGAAACAGCGCATATTCTCGCCCGCAATTTTCAGATCAATATCAGCTCTGTTCATGACTTTATTTACGAAGGAGATTTTGAACAGTTGACTCAAGCCATTCAAACGATTGATGAGGAAACCACATTATTTATTGTTGGGCATCAGCCGTATTTGAATGAATGGATCTATGATTTAACCGGAAAAGAAGAAAAAATAAAAAAAGGGAATATCATCAGTCTAAAAATCACCAGCCGCAATCCATTAGAAGCGAAAGCGCAGTGGATGATTATTCCCCAAGAGGAGTGAAAGAGAAGCTTGCTCCTATGTCCTTTACATCCATTTTATAAAGAGAGCCTCCTTCTAGCAGATGAGAAGGAGGCTTTCTTTTATTTCTATTGGATGAGCTTTAATTGTTTTTCTTCAATCGACCAAATTTGCTGCGCGACGTTTCTCATAAAATAGCGGTCGTGTGAGGTAAAGAGGATCGTTCCCTTATAGCTTTTCATTAAATCTTCCAACGCTTCGATTGTCTGCATATCAATAAAAGTGGTCGGTTCGTCTAATATGAGCACATTGCTTGGATCTGTAAACAATTTGGCGATGACTAACCGTGTCGCTTCACCGCCGCTTAACTCTTTAATCGCTTTTTTGGAAACCTCTCGCTGATCAAAACCCAAATGATTCAGCACACTGCGTATAATGGCTTCATCATAGTTTGAATCTTGCATGAGATAGTCCACAACGGATAACTTTCCTTTTAGCTGATAATCTAGTTGTCTGTAGACAGCAAAGACCACTTTCTTCGAGAGGGTGATGCCTTCTCCCTCTTTTAGAATATGCTGAAGCAAAGTCGATTTGCCTGAACCGTTTGGACCGACAATTCCAATACGTTTCCCTAATGGGAATTGGAAATGAACGTCCTCTAAGAGCCGGTTGCCGCCCTTCTGCAGGGTGACTTTCTGTCCCATAATGGGGTAGGGGTTATGCATAGCCAAAAGCTTTGGCTGCGGAAAATGAATGGTTTTCTCTTCCTGCACTGGCTCAATAGCATCAAGCTGTTCCATGCGTTTTTCAATAGATTTAGCGGCTTTATGGGCCGCTTTTTGGACCGTATCTTTCTGTTTGGAAGAATCCAAACGCCCAGGATTCACTGCACGGTTTTTCTGTTTGGCACTGGCTGCGCCTAGTTTATCGGCTTGGGCTTGTTTTGCTTGAGCCGCCTGTTCTAAACGCTGCTTTTCTTTCAGGAAATGATCATAGGCCTTCTCTTGCGTGAGCCGTTCCTGTTCTTTTTGCTGCTGATAGGCAGAATAGTTTCCAGGATAGACGTGCACTTGCCCCTCGCGAACTTCCCAGATGGTGTTGACCACTTCATCTAAAAAATAACGATCATGGCTGACCACCAGCAAAGTGCCATAGTAATAGTTCAATTGATCCACTAAAAATTGGATGCCTTCTTTGTCTAAATGAGTGGTTGGCTCATCCATCAACAAACCAAGGG
>CAZKSU010000079.1:0-8209 GCA_964555455.1 uncultured Carnobacteriaceae bacterium | reverse complement strand
TTTGTCGTCCGGGCTGGAAAGATTTTTCAATACAGATCCCGACTCCAACCACTTCAGCATTGGCTTGCTCCACTAAATCAATGAGACCTAAGGCAGCTTCACCATTTGCGAGGAAGTCATCAATAATCAAGACTTTATCGTCTTCTTGCAGGTACTTTTTTGAAACCAGCACACGGCTTGTGACATTTTTCGTGTAGCTGTGCACTTCCGTCGTATACTGTTCTTCCTTAGCCAAGGTAGAAGGTTCCGCTTTCTTTGCAAATAACATTGGTACATCTAATTGAGAGGCGATTAAGATTGCAGGCGCAATCCCTGAAGCTTCGATTGTCATCACTTTTGTAATATTTTTTTCTTTAAAGTAATCTAAAAATTCTTTTCCAATTTCTTTCAGAACGACTGGATCAATTTGGTGATTTAAAAACGAATCTACTTTAAGCACATTCCCGCTTTGTACAACACCATCTTTAAGAATCTTTTGTTGTAAATAACTCATGGACAGCTTTCCTCCTAGTTTCTTGTGATGTTTATTATATCTAGTGACGGAAATTATAGCAAGAGATTATTCGCTTATTTTAAATTAATTCTTTTTTTCGTTCGTTATATACGAACTTTAATGTTTTAAAAAATTTTTTCGTGAAATTTGGAAATTCCGGGGAATATATATAGTAGGGAGGTTTTTTACAAAATGAAAAAAATGATCAACGAAAGACAGGCTTATATGGAAGAAATGCCCAGTGATCTAGAAGTGCTAAGAGAATTGGAAAAACGTGAAGCCTTAAATGAGAGCTACAGCAAAAAACTCCGACTGCTCGAAGCAAAAAATAAAGGGATCAATCAAGTCTTCAAATACCTGGAGAAATACGGAAAAGGGCATTGGATATACGCCAGAGATGTAGCGATGGATTATTATAATATCATTACTTGTGATCTGTTAGTAATGACTTCAACCCATGTTTATACACTTGAAATTAACCATTACGACGGGACATTTGAATTTGAGAACGGAATGAGTAAATTGGACGGGGAAATTTTAGCAGCGCATCCTATTCCGATGGCTCAAAGTGCCCTCTCACAGATCCAACACTTAAAAAGGATAGCGCCTTTTCCAATCGACTTAAAACTGAAAAGCGCGGCGGTCTTTACCAACTCAAATCATTTTCTCAAAATCCATGACGAGGTAAAAGATATTGAGATTGTGGCTGCCAATCAGCTGGAGCAGTTTGTGCAGCAGATGGTGCGCGAAGAAAGGCCTGCTCAAAAATTAGGGGCTGCTTTTAACCCCTTATATTGGAGTTGGGTGATGAACATTGACCGTCACCATCCTTATATTCCTCTTGAAATCCCTGAAGACATCCTGGCGACTGCTCGCCCAGGTATTACATGCAGCTATTGCAGCAGTTTTAATGTAAAAATCGGAGAAGTTTTGATGGCCTGTGCGTGCGGCGGCTGGGAATTTGCAGAAGAAGCGATCGTTCGCACCATATGGGACTATTCTACCCTTAACAGTGGCAAAGCTTTGCATCCTTCACTTATTAAAGAATTTTTTAACCAGCAAGTGCCTGATGAACAGCTTGACAAAGTTTTTGAAAAATTGGCATCGGCAGCTGGATAAATAAAAGCTTACATAGAAAAATGAATGCTGCCATTATAAATTACAAGAAGCGGTATACTCCGTTTCTTTTTACTCTATTTACAGTAAGATTCTCTATTCTTCTTTTCATAAATTTTCCTTCGCTTTCTAAAGCAGATGCAGAATTCTTTAGAAGCCGTTGACATAAAAAATATGTGACTTTCCATCCTTTTTTGGTATACTAGAAGCAATCACCGAAAGTAAGCCCTTACAAGTCTATTGACCGCGCTCTTTTTACATAATTCCTTATATACCTTTTAACTGCCTGACTGGACAAGGAGGATCTCAATGGAAGATTTACTGAGAAAAAACGAAAAGAGAAGACTCAGAATCACTGAAATATTGTTCGAAGAAAACGACTGGATGCCGTTGTCTGAAATTGCCGAAAAAACCGGAAGTTCTGTCCGAAACATCAAGTACGATCTGGAGACTTTTAAAGAGTCTGTTGATGATTTTACTATTCAAACTTCCAATAAAGGTGCTCGTATTTATTTCCATAGAAATAGAAGCTTAAGAACTCTTTATGCGAGTATTCTTGAACACTCAATACCTTTTAAAGTATTGGAAATTATCTTTTATAATGAAAACTACTCAACATTTGAGCTGGCTGAATTGCTTTTTATCAGTCCTTCAACCCTTTACCGAATGATTGAACACATTAACGAAGTCGTTGGGAAGCACGGTATCCGCGTAGATACCAACCCCTGCCGCATCATAGGCAACGAAGAGGAAATCCGGTTATTTTATTATAAATATTTCTACGAAAAGTACATTTATTTGGATTGGTCCAATTACGAAGAAAACGAACTGATCGATAACTTTCTGCACTTTTTTATTCTTTACACCAAAATTGAGTTAGATTTTGCTTTATATGGTATTTTTAAAGTCATTGCGACGATTAATTATGTACGCATTAAAAATAATCACCGGGTAAAAGTAGACCCCTCTAAAATAGATTTAAAAGAACTCTTGCCAAATGCAGATGAAATAGGAGATTCCTTTGACTATTACGAGAAAATGATAGGAATCAAAATTAACCGTCAGCTCATCACCCAATTGTTTAAACCCTTTATCGAGGTGGGTTACTCATGGGATTATGAAGCACTCATGGCTAAAAAAGAGAAAAACATTCACTTAGCGACTGAAGTGAAGTACTTACATCAGTTTTTAGATCAGCTAGCAGCCGATCATCAGCTCCCGCTGCCCAATAAAAACGAAGTGATTCTAGGCATTCAAAATGCCAGGCACATGGAAAATTACGATCCGAGAATGGGCCATATTTTATATGATCGAAATAAGTTATTTGCCGCAGACATTAAAAATAACTTTCCCTTATTTTATCAAGATTTATCCGTTGGCCTGAAAAAATACCGGAAAGTTTCTTCCCTCCCTGACACAGAAGATGGACTAAATTATTTGATTTATATTACTTATTCTTATTGGCGGGAAGTCACTTTGAATCTGCGGAAAAAAGACAAAAAAATCAAAGTTTTGGTCATCAGCAATCGACATACTGCTCATTCTCATATGCTGAGAGACTTTATCGCTCATGAATTTAGTAAACAATTGGAAATTGATGTGTATTTAGACCTGTTTTTAACCAATGAAATGTTAGAAGAGCTGCCTTACGATTTTATGATCACAAATTTCCCTTTGCCACCTCTGGAATCAAAGAATTCAATCTGTATAGAAAATATCCCGGGACCTCAAGATCATTCAAAAATACAAAATGAAATTGACCGTATCCGAACCATAAGAATTCAAGAGAAAAGCGTTTCAGTATAAAAAATACGCATCCTTACACGGAATAAAACATTGTGTAAAGATGCGCTTTAGTTTGTCTTTATCTATTCTTGATTTTCTTCGACTGGATCTTCAGAAGCGGGTTCTTCTGTGTTCACCTTTTCTTCTGTTTCTTCATTTTCTTGGTTTTCCTCTAATGCCTCGTCTTCAGTTTCGTTTTCTGTATCTTCTTCTGTTTCAGATGGCTCTACAGGCTCCGAGTCAGGAATGGCATTGGATTCTTCTGGTTCACTTGTTGTAGCAGGCGGAACCTCTGCATTATTCGACTCTTCAGCAGTTGAAGGTGTGGATGGCACCCATGGTTGTACCGGAGCGTCCGTATACTGAGGCTCTTCGGCTTCTTGGATTTCTTCCGTTTCTTCCCCTTCGTCAACTGTTTGTTCTTCTCGTACTTCTTCTTTGCGTTCAACAGGATTGATTTTAGTTTCTAAAGCGAGCTGTTCTTCTCTATCCGCTAAAGCGAGCTGCACCATTTCTACTCGATTGAGTAATTCGTCTTTGACTTCTTTATTTTGGATAGCAGCGATCAAGTTTCGTGCTTCTTCCTCTTCTTCGCGGGAAACTGTTTCTAAAACATTTTCCTCTTCATCAAATAAGCGTGCTACAAATTCTCTCGCTCGGTCGATCGCTACAATTTCTTTACGCCCGTAAGCAAGCCATTCAATATTTCGGTCAACATAATTGGTCATGTTTTCATAATTTAATACTCTGTATTCCAAATCATCAATGTGCTCTTCAGAGACTGCTTGATCCACAACATGGGGTTCAACAAAGATAGCGGCTACCTCTTTTTCTGTCTGCAGCATCGATCGAGCCGTTAAAAAATCATCTTTTGTCTCTTCTATGCGTGCTCTACTTCGGCGGCTAAATTCTTTTTTGTTTAACTCTTCAAACAGAATTTCCAGTTCTTCTAATGTTTCTTCTGAAAGATCTTGGGCAATATCTGTTTTTTCTTCATTAAACAGTTCATCGATACGGCCAGTAATTGCAGAGATTTCATAACTTTCAAACGCCAGAATTCTCTGTTCCTTTTGCTGACGGTGGAAAAAAACACTTCCTATTCCAATCAGCAATAGCCCGATCATTAGAACATAAAACCTTTTACCTTTCACTTTTTCACCTCATGTAAAATATGCCGTGTATTTCTCACTATATTTTCTAAAGGGTTTCCCACCCTCTATCATACCTGATATTTCCAATATTGTGGAGTCTTTTATTAAAAAAAATGCAGAAATTCGTATTGTTTGCATTCTGTTTCCCGGCTATAAGATAATTATTTTGTAGGATAAAACGAAATGGAGGAATTTTACATGGCAAAAATATTGATTACTGGAGCAACCGGTACAATTGGTAAGGAATTGACTAAATATCTGAAGGACAAGCATGAACTTACTCTGGTAGACATCGATTTTTCGGAATTCCCAAGCGAATTAACGGAAGGTTCGGAAGTGGTTGAAACAGATTTAGTCAAACGTGAAAATTGGCGAGGTCTACTCGATAATATTGAGTACGTCATTCAACTGGCCGGGCAACCGGATCAAAATGCGGAATTCTATGGAGATTTAGAAGAGTTAAACTTCGAACTCCCGCACAATCTTTACGATGAAGCCCTTGGAGCCGATCAGTTAAAACGGATCATTTTTGCAAGTTCTGTTCACGCGGTAGATGCCTATCCAAATAACGTGCAGGTGAAAATTTCAGATCCTGTCCGTCCCACTGGTATGTACGGTGTGTCGAAAGTGTATCTGGAAGCACTGGCTTCTTATCATGCTTACATCAATGATATTCCATCCATTGGGATCCGTATCGCAAACTATCAAGTGGATAATCAGTCATTAGATCCTGAGGTTGATGAAGCTGGCATGGCTATGTTTTTCTCCGCTCGCGATATGAATCACCTTATTGATTGTTGTTTAGAAGCTGAGGTTGATGAACCTTACTTACTCGTTAATGGCATCTCAAACAATACATTTCCACGTCTGTCTTTAGAAGAAGCCCAAAACAAACTAGGCTATCAGCCAAAGGATAATGCCTTTAAAATTGCTGGTGTATTCAAGGACAATTGATTGAAAAATCTTTACTCCCCCAAATTAAAAAAGAGCTAGCCCTCAGGCTAGCTCTTTTAGTGCTCTATTTTAAAGCTTTACGAATATCCAGCTTAATAAGTTGATTCACGCCAGATTGCAGTATCCATAAGCTCGCTCACCATTGCATCTACTGGAGAGACTCCGGTAAATTCAGATTCGCCAGCTAGTTTAGCTGCTAATGCTTCTAAAGTAATATCCATACCATCATAAGCGTTGATGTATGTTCCTACTTGAGGCATGTCAGCTAACGCGAATGCGTGCTGGATAGACACAACAATTGTCGGTACTTCGTGTACATAGAATGGCTGGTCTGGTGTACCTTTCGCTGCAGGCCATACAATACGCTGTACCGTACCACCTGAGTTTACGTCAACTAAGTTCAAGATTAAGTCATAGTTGTCTGTTAAGTTTGAAATTGGCTGTTTCTGTGCATAAACGTTTGCGATTGCTGCAGCTTGCTCTTCTTTAGGCAATTGCATGATTCGCTCTTCCGTAGATTCCCAAACCGTTACTTCATGTCCACGTTTTTCAAGGATTTCTTTCATGGTCTCTGAAGCACGTTTCTTGTCTCCAGCAATCATTGCGCCAAATCCACCTTTGTGGCCTTCGACATCAACGATCAAAATGCGTTTGTAACGTTCTGGAGTGACAGGGAAGATGTCTTTTTGCTTGTCTTTCACTAAAGTAATTGCTTTGTCAGCAACTTCAGCTGCAACAGCTTTGTGTTCTTCCGTATTGATTCGAGACATTGCTTCTTCTTTGTCTAACATGATTTCTTCACGGCGACCTTCGAATTTGTGTAAGCCTAATTTAGCTTTTAATCCTAAAGTACGACGTAATGCATCGTGCAGACGCTCCTCTGTTAGAAGACCGTTTTCGTATCCTTCTTTCATCCACTGGAAGTCTTCTTCTGGATCGTTGAAGAATAGGAATAAGTCACATCCAGCTTCAATCGCTGTAGGCAGCATCTCACGACGAGGCATTGAAGCAGTCATTGCAACCATGTGAGAAGCATCTGTAACGATCGCACCGTTGTAGCCTAATTCACCACGCAACAATTCATCTAATAATGTTTTGCTTAAGGATGCTGGCAGCATTTCGTCTAGTTCGCGGTCAGGATACATTTCTTTTTCAACGTTTGGCAAGTGAATGTGTCCGGCCATGATTCCTGGTAGACCTGCGTCAGCTAGTCCTTTATAAATCCGTCCAAATGTTTCCATCCACTCTTCTTTTGTTTGACGGTTTGAAGCGTACGACAAGTGGTGGTCACGTTCGTCGATCCCATCACCAGGGAAGTGCTTCGCAAATGGAATAATGCCTTCTTCCATAATTCCGCGCATGTACTCAAGACTTAAGTCAAGCACTTGGTCCGTGTCTGCACCCCATGTACGGTTTGCAATGATTGGGTTTCTCCAGTTTTTCGTTAAGTCAACAATTGGCGCAAAAGAGGCATTACATCCAACAGCTGAAGCTTCGACTCCTGAGATTTTCCCTAATTTATAAGCATATTCTGGATCATCTGTAGCCGCAACTTTAATCTCATCACCGATTTTCGTTCCGTCCGTCACTGCACCGTCTCCACCAGCTTCAGTATTCGCAGCGATTAGTAGAGGAATGTGTGATTTTGTTTGTAAAATATAGTTCTGGTCATATACTTCTGATGCAGGTCCTTTGTTGTAACGAACAGCTGCGATTTTATAATCGTCTAAAACACCTGTTAGGTATTCTTCTGTTCTTTCTGAACCCATATTGACAAATAACTGACCGATTTTTTCATCTACTGACATGTTGGAAATAGTTTCTTCTATCCAGTCAATTGCTTCTTGATCTAAATTATAAGGCTTTTTCGTTAAATCTACTAAGTTCGTCATGTATAATATCCTCCTATAAAGTCTTTTCTTTCAATTAAGTTAAGTTATTCCAGAATTTCTCTGTGTACTTATCGTGATCTTCTTGAGTGAATTCACCGTTTACTACTTTGTCTGCAATTTCAGTACGGAACTTATTCCATGAAGCTTCTTCGTCTCCCACAAGGATAGGGAAGAACCATGTACCGTTTTTCTCGGCTGCTTCTAAGTCACCAGGTGAATCGCCCACCATAATAATACTGTGAGGATCTGCACCGTCTGCAATGAAGCCTGCTAAAACATCTGCTTTTTTCCCGCGATCTTGGCAATATAAATCGTCGACATGTTCCATTAAACCATGGCGTGTCCATTCATCTTCAACAGCTTCTCGGTTTGCTGAACTAACAACGTATACTTTTCCAAGTTCGGCCATTTTAGCCAGGCCATCCAAAGCACCTTCAAATGGATGGTCGTGTCCTTCTGCTTTTGCAACATTTTCGTTCACTGCAATTGACCACTCAAGCGCACGTCTTAAGTCTTCTGATTCATTTTTTTCAAGTTCGGCTTCTAAAGCATCATTTGAAAGAGAATCTGTTTCTTCTACCCAACGGTATAAATTCTCTACATTGATTTCATCATAATCTACTGACTGTAAAGATAACATCAAACCTTCAAATCGGTTCACTCCACGTGTTGTCGTATAAAGGTTGATGTCTTCCCAGTTTCTTTGGAATGTTTCTCGATCTTTGACTTCAAATTTGTCAGCTGCCAAAGGTCCAAAGAATAATTCATGTTTGTAAGTCATTGTGTCCATTGCACAGCCATCTGAATCGACTGCAAAA
>CAZKSU010000078.1:0-8525 GCA_964555455.1 uncultured Carnobacteriaceae bacterium | reverse complement strand
GCTAATAATACAGGTCATTTTCGCTTCCGAAACAACCTCTCCATTTTGATTCGTAATCGTTCCTTGGCCGATACCCATGACTGATTTGAGCTTAACAATGTCCACAGTAATCGTTAAGATATCACCAGGTACGACGTTTTTACGGAATTTCACACGGTCAACCGCTGCTAAAAAGGCGATTTTCCCTTCAAAATTTGGACTCATTAATAAAGGAATTGAGCCGACTTGCGCCATCGTTTCAATTTGCAAAACACCCGGCATAATTGGATTTCCTGGAAAATGGCCTTGGAAGTAAGATTCATTCGCTGCTACATTTTTTGTTGCAACAATTCGTTCTTCTAACTCTAACTCTTCCACGCGATCCACAAAAAACATTGGAAAGCGGTTAGGAATCACTTCCATCACTTCTTGAGCCGTCATTACGGGTTCATTTTTCTTTGACATGTTGTCCTCCTTGTTTCATCTGCTAGTCGATGCGAATTAAAGGTTGAGCATATTCAACCACTTCTTCATTATCGACTAAAATTTCTGTCACAATCCCTGATGTATGGGCTTGGATTTCATTCATCAGCTTCATCGCTTCCACAATACAGACCGTATCGCCTTTCTCCACCCGGTCGCCCACTTTAACATAAGGCTCTTTATCGGGTCCCGGCTGCAAGTAGACAACACCGACCATTGGCGATTCAACAACTTCTCCTGTTGCTTCTTCCACTGCGGCCGCCTCTGCTTCTGCTGTGGCAACAGGTGCTGCTGGTGCTTCTGCAGGAGCTGCCGCAACTTCTGTCGTCGCTTGGGCAGCTTGCGTCTGTGCCGGCACTTCTTTTGAAAGAATAACGTGCTCTGAATCGGATTTGTAATCAACATAAGCGAGACTGGATGTATCCAAGTGATTAATTAAATCTTTTAATTTTTCATAGTCCATACTCATTACTCACCACTCCAACGTTTAAAGGCTAAGACAGCATTGTGTCCGCCGAATCCCAGAGAATTCGATAAAGCGACATCGATATCTTGCTCGCGTCCTTCACCCGGCACATAATCCAAGTCGCACGCTTCATCTGTTTCTTCAAGTCCTAAAGTCGCTGGAATAAAACCTTCTTGTAAGGCTTTAACAATCGCCACGGCTTCAACACCACCGGCAGCTCCTAATAAGTGTCCAAAGAAACCTTTGGAACTGGATACGGCTACATTATAGGCATGGTCGCCCAAAGCGTACTTAATGGATTCCGTTTCCGCTGAATCGTTTGTTGGTGTACTTGTTCCGTGGGCATTGATATAGTCGACGTCCTCTGGCGAAAGTCCTGCCATTTCAAGCGCCGTTTTAATCGCTTCGCCCGCGCCGCTTCCGTCTGGCCGCGGAGCCGTCATATGGTAGGCATCACTGTTTGATCCGTAACCGACGACTTCAGCCAAGATATTTGCGCCTCGCGCCTGGGCTGACTCTAAAGATTCCATAAATAAAATCCCAGCACCTTCACCCATGACAAAACCATCTCGGTCTTTGTCAAATGGCCGCGAAGCTGTTTTAGGATCGTCATTTGTAGATAAGGCCGTTAAGACTTCAAAACCGGCAATGCCAATTTCGTTAATGGTCGCTTCTGCTCCGCCGGCTATACAAGCGTCTAAACTGCCATTTTGAATTTTCAAAAAGGCTTCGCCGATAGAGTTTGTAGCACTCGCACAAGCCGTTACAATGTCTAAACTTGTTCCGCGTGCACCTGTTTTAATCGAAACATTCGCCGCTCCCATATTTCCAATGGTCATCGGCACAAATAAAGGTTGTACACGTTTCGCCCCTTTGCTGCGCATACGGTCGATACCATCTTGAATAGCCAATAAACCGCCAATTCCAGACCCCACAATAACTCCTACTCGGTCGGCGTTTGACTCAATATCGTAGCCGCTGTCTGCAACAGCTTCAACACTCGCTGCTACACCAAATTGAGAATAGCGGTCCATCCGTGAGTATTCTTTTCGTTTCATTGTATCTTTCGGGTTAAAGTCTTTGACTTGTGCCGCAACTTTAACGTCTGTGTCAAAATCTTCATCAAACATTTCAAGCGGCGCAATTCCTGATTGGTTTGCTTTGATGCTGTCCCAAAATGTTGAGACATCATTTCCAATCGGGGAAACTGTACCGATTCCTGTAATTACTACTCGTTGCATTTTGTCCTCCTTAAGGTCCGGTCAACAAAAACAAATTACATGCTTAAGCCACCATTTACTTCGATTACTTGTCCAGTCACATAGCGATTTTGAATGAGAAAATCAACTGTTTGAGCAATTTCTTCTGCTTGCCCGAAGCGTTTAAGCGGAATCTGATCAAGCATTGTTTTTTTCACTTTCTCACTTAACACATCGGTCATTTCAGTTTCAATAAAACCAGGTGCAATCGCATTCACTGTGATGTGGCGGCTGCCTAACTCACGCGCAAGCGATTTTGTCAGCCCTAAAAGGCCTGCTTTACTTGCGGCATAGTTCGCCTGCCCTGCATTCCCAATGACACCGACCACACTCGACATATTAATAATTGTGCCTGCCCGCTGTTTTAACATTGGCTTTGTAATGTGACGGCACATGTTAAACGCACCTTTTAAATTGGTATTGATAACGGCGTCAAAGTCTTCTTCTTTCATCCGCATAATCAAGCCGTCGCGCGTAATGCCTGCGTTATTGATCAGCACATCAATGCGTCCATGCTGGTCAATCGTTTCATCAATAAGTTCTTTCGCTTTGTCGAAATCGCTGACATCTCCTGTCACTTGAGTGACTGGATATTTGGCTTCTGCAAATTCAGCCAAGACGTCTTCACCAATCTTACTGCGGCCATTCAAGACCACTTGATAGCCTTTTTTGGCTAAGTCTTTCGCGATTTCCAAACCAATTCCGCGCGAACTCCCTGTAATTAAAGCTACTTCTGCCAATGGTTATCCTCCTATAAAACTTTCGATTTTCTCGATGTCTTCTACTTTATCAATCACTAAAGTGTCCGGTGCATTCTCTTCTCGCTTCAGTAAATTGGCCAATGTTTTCCCTGGCCCAATCTGAATAATTTTCGTCACACCTTCTGCCGTGAAATAATCAATGGTCTCTTTCCAGCGCACCGACTCCACTAAGTGGCGCGTCAATAAATCACGTACCGTCTCAGGAGTATGAGGAGTGACCGTTGTATTACTCACAACCGGCACGTCCATTTCACGAAAAGAGACTTTCTCCAGTGCTTCGCTAAATGGGTTGCAGACTGGGGCCATATAAGGCGTATGGAAAGGGCCTTCCACTTTTAAAGGCATGATGCGTTTGAAGCCTTGTTCACGCGCAAGTTCTTTAAACTGGATAGTGGCTTCTTTTGTGCCCGCAACAGTGACTTGGGTAGAAGAATTGATGTTTGCGATATAAAGCTGTGTTGCTTCCGCATTTACTTCTGCCACAACTGCCTGAATATCCTCAAGAGGCATCTTCATGACGGCTACCATCGAAATTTCCGAAGTCTCCCGCAAAGTCTCACAATGGGCGCTCATCAGCTCGCCGCGCGTTTTAAGCAGCTGAAAACCTTCGTCAGCTGGCAGTGCGCCGCTTGCCATCAGGGCGGTGTATTCCCCTAAACTTAAGCCAGCCATAAAATCAATGGCTGGCAGTTTCTCTTCTATACTTTCTAAAATGGCTAAGCTTGTAGCGGCGATAGCGACTTGAGCATAACGTGTTTCTTTAAGCGCATCGAGATCGGAAGTGATCCATTCACGAACAGGGTAGTCCGTAATGGCTTCAGCTGATTCATAAACTGCCTGTGCTTCTTTAAATTCTTGAACGAAATCCTGGCCCATACCTTCGTAGTGGGCGCCTTGTCCGTTAAAAATAACTGCTAAAGACATAAATCTCCCTCTTTATTCAAAATAAGGTCTACGCGCTTCGTAGACACGTTTTGCTTCATTCACATAATCTAAAATGATTTCTTGAACGCTTTGTTCTTTGTCGACTAAGCCTGCAATTTGACCGGCCATCATGGAGCCCGATTTGGTGTCTCCTTCAACGACGGCTCGATACAGCGCGCCACTGCCTAAGCGTTCGAGTTCGGTAAAGTCCGGATTCTCGTCACTTGTAATGGATTTTTGAATGGCCATATAGTCTTTGGTGAGCTGATTGCGGATAACTCGCACGGGATGCCCAGTGATTTCACCGGTAACTACCGTTGAGATATCTTTTGCTTTCAGTATCGCTTTTTTAAAGTTTTCATGGGCATTGGATTCTTCGGCTACTACAAAACGTGTACCAACTTGAATGCCAGAGGCGCCAAGCATTAAACCAGCAGCAAGCGAACGTCCATCACCAAAACCACCTGCAGCAACTACCGGGATGGAGACTGCATCTACAACCTGTGGCAAAAGCGCAAGGGTCGTTAAACGGCCGATGTGTCCACCTGCTTCCATTCCTTCAACTACGATAGCATCCGCACCAATACGTTCCATACGTTTTGCGACGGCAACCGAAGCCACAACAGGAATCACGGTGATGCCTGCCTCTTTAAAACGCTCCATGTATTTACTCGGATTTCCGGCACCTGTTGTCACAATTTTGACGCCAGATTCTTCAATCAAATACTCCACAACTTCTTCAATATTGGGATTGAGGAACATGGCATTGACCGCAAAAGGTTTATCCGTCTTTTCTCTCATGACTTTGATTTTTTCACGAACCACATCAACGGTATCATGTCCTGTCCCTACAATTCCCAGGCCGCCGGCATTTGAAACGGCGCTTGCTAGATCAGAATCCGCAACCCATGCCATGGCGCCTTGAATAATGGGGTATTCGATATTTAATAGTTCAGTAATTGCTGTTTTCATTCATAACTTCCTTTTCAGTGGAATAGAGAATTCTTACGCAGTTTGTGACTTTTCGATATGTGCGACTAATTGGTCCACTGTTTGAACGTTTTCGTCTGTTTCGATCTCGATATCTAATTCGTCTTCGATTTCACTTAACACTTGGAAAATGTCTAAGCTGTCTGCGTCTAAGTCTTCCATGAAGTTTGTGTCTCCATTGATTGTTGCTGGGTCTACCTCTAATTGTTCTGCAATAATTTCAATAACTGTTTCTTTCATTTTATATGCCTCCATAATTTTAATTAAATGTTTAAACTGATTTGTCCCCAAGCTAAACCTGCCCCGTAACCTACAAAGACAATCGTTTGACCGCTGCCTAAGCGGATAGTATCCTCTTGCACCAACTGATCCAAAAGAATAGGGATGCTTCCAGCTGAAGTATTCGCTGTTTTTGCAATATTCGTCGGAATACTTTCCAGAGGGACTTTTAACTTTTTAGCTATAATTTCAATAAACCGATAATTGGCTTGATGACTGATTAAATAGTCAAATTCCCCGACCTTGTTTTTGACAAAGCTGGACAAGGAAGGAATCACCTGGCGCAAAACAAAATTAAAAACGGAACGACCTTCCATGGTCATCAGCCCGTTTGTCGTTTCTGTTTGCACGCAAATAGCATCTTCTGGATCAGGGATACTGGTCAGCTCACTTTGATAGTTCGTTAAGCCTTGCCCATCATGTTTGATGAGTACCGCTCCTGCTCCATCCCCAAACAAAATCGATGTGCCGCGATCTTCAAAATTCAAAATATCGCTCATCTTTTCTGTTCCGATCACTAAAGTATAACCCGATGTTTTGTCGCAGCTAAGCTTTTCAGCCATTTCAAGAGCCATGACAAAACCGGAACAAGCTCCGCTGACATCAAACGCCCACGCTTGTGGAATATCTAGCGCCCGCTGAACTTGACTCGCTACTGAAGGAGTCGGTAATCGAGAAGACATCGTTGCCACAATAATTAATTGAATGTCATTAGCGACTTCACTCTCCAGCTTAGCCAGTAAATCTTTTGCCGCTTTGGCTGCAATATCGCTGACCGTTTCATTTTCAGCTGCGAAGTGACGCTGTTCAATCCCCGTGCGCTGAGTGATCCACTCATCGCTGGAATCAATGCCTGTTTGTTCAATTAGTTGAGTATTGGTTACCACCTTTTCAGGTAAGTAACTGCCTGTAGCAACAATTTTGCTCATTAGATTGATTCTTCCTTTGTTTTGGAATTTCTATTTCAAAAGTCTTTTTTACTTTCCTTGACAACTCATTGAATAGACAAATGAACACATTGCGTTATTTGTTCATTCAATGCCATTTATCTTATAGTACTCTGCATGTATTGTCAAATTTTTTTTAGTTAAAAGAGCGGTTTCTGGGAGATAAACGGTATTGCAGAGCATTTTACAAACCTTTACAATAAGTAAAACAGAAAAGGAAGATGTGGCTTGGAAGCAAAACAGTTGACAATCAATGGGCGCTCGTTAAAAATCTTTGACAGCCAGAATGGAGAGAAAGGAACCATTTTAGGCCTTCATGGCTTGTCCGGAAATGGGTATTCTCTCCAGTACTTTGCCGAAGAATTCTCAAAAGAGTATCGTTTTATTACCATCGATTTATACGGAAGAGGCGACAGTAAGTCATCTGAGGATCAGTCCGATCTATTTCAGCATGCCGAAGATATTCTGGGAGTCATCGAAGCTTTGGATTTAGATGAAGTGATTGTATTGGGGTACTCGATGGGCGGTTTTATCGCAAGCATTGCAGCCGGTCAAACGGAGACAATAAAAGCAGTTGTCCTTCTAGATGGCTTTGCATCCATGTCTGAACATCAGCGTCCTATTATCGAGCCTTCGCTTGGCCGTTTAAGTCAAGTCTACCCCTCAAAAGAACATTACATAACTGAGACGGCTTCTGCCTACGAGAAATTAGGGATTACAAATCGCCCGGAATTGAGAAGATTGCTTGCTTATGAAATAGAAGAAAAAGAAGGCTCCTGGGAAAACAAAGCCGCTGAAGCGCTTGTGCGGCAGGATTGGGAAAGCTTCTGGGACGTAGATATTCAAAGAATCGGCCAGCAGATTACCCAGCCGGTGCTTTTAGTGATTGCTTTAGGTGACATTGGCGAGCAGCCCCCGCTCTTTTTGCCTGAACATTACGAAAGAACAAAAACAGCTATTGAACAACTTGAAATTGTCTATACGGATGCGAACCATTATAGAATGGGGTTTGAGCCAAGAGAAGACATTAATCGCTCGATTAAGGCATTTCTAGAAAAAGTAGATGGAGAGCTCTAGAGAAGCTCTCAGTCCATGATAAAAAGCCATCCTAATTCATGGATGGCTTTTTATCATGGCGTCTTTTTATTTCTTTACTTGCTCGATAATGCTTGTCAGCATTTCAGACAGAATAGAAGCATCACTGCTGTAAGTGACAGAATCGATACCTAAATCATAATTTTTCTGAATACTCTCTGGTTTATCTGTATAGATAATTGTAAATTTGCCTTCAGCTTTACAGGCTTCGACGACACGTCTGACAGCGTCTAGAATCTGTGGACTTTCTGTCTGGCCGGGTATATCCAGAGAAACCGACAAGTCATAAGGGCCAATGAAAATGCCATCTACTCCATCGATTTTAACAATTTCTTCGATATTCTCTAGGGATTCTTTCGTTTCACATTGAGGAATAATCAAAGATTCCTCATTGTGTACGCGGAATAACTCATCAATGCCTTTTTTGGTATAGTCAGCGGTTAAGAACGTATTTCCGCTTGTCGCACCGAAACCACGTTCACCTATTGGGTAGTATTTACCATATTCGACGACACGTTTAATTTCATCGATATCATGCAAGTGCGGAATAACAAGTCCCATTGCCCCAATATCAAGCATTTTAAGGATAGAATTACGGGAGCGGTCTTTTACACGCACAAGCGGCGTTGTGCCTGCTAATTTGGATGCCCGGACATACTCCTGCGCTTCTTGCACATCATAAGGGCCGTGTTCAGTATCAATCAATACATAATCGAAACCGGCATATCCAATAATTTCAGCAATTGAAGCATCGCCTAACACTTGAAAAACGCCGATTGTATTTTCGCCATTTGCTATTTTCTCTTTTAATAGATTCTTCATTGGGTCACCTTCCTTTTATTTCTTCTTTGCTCCGCTGTAAAAATTCTCTGGAGCCATCTCTTCATAAATCACACGGACACTTTCTTTTGTAGCGTCACCGTACTCATGGATAATCTCAATGATCTCTTCGGCCATCTTCTCTTTTTGTTCAGCGGATCTGCCTTCTTTCAATTGGATGCGTACAAACGGCATAAAAGCCCCCCCTAATTCGAGATAAATACAAAAAGGGGAGAATCTTTCGATTTCTCCCCCTTTCGCTGCAATTCTTTAGTCTTCTTTAATGAAGTTTTTAACGAGCGTTGCAAATTCTTCTGATTTCTCAATTTGCACCCAGTGTCCACAACCTGAGAAGATGTGCAGATCAGCATTTGGCAATAAGTGGACTAAACGCTCAGAGTTTTTAACTGGAACGACTCTGTCATCTTTTCCGTGCACCAATAGCGTTTCGGGTTCAATTTCTTTGAAACGCTCATCTGGGAACGTTAAGTCGTCCATTGATGATTGACGCGGGTGCGGGAAC
>CAZKSU010000077.1:0-8552 GCA_964555455.1 uncultured Carnobacteriaceae bacterium | reverse complement strand
AGCAGACCGTCGTTTAATTGCTCACTGTCGGTTGTCAGACGGCTCACTAAGTCTCCGGTTCCGCGGCTGTCGATAAAAGCAATCGGCATCTGATGTATTTTGTCCAAAGCCGATTGGCGAAGGTCACGGATCATTTCATACGAAATGTTTTGGTAAATGATCGGGGTCACCCACTGCACCACTGTATTGACCAGAACTACAACGGCCATTCGGAGCACTAAGATCCATAACACATCAAAATTAACCAGGCCTTCTCCAAGGATGACATCGACAGCTTGACCGATTAAGATCGGCAAATACACCGTCAAACTCACTTGCACAATAGAGAAGAGCAGGATGACAAACAGGCGGAATTTGTAATCCGCTAACAAATGGACTAACCGTTTCAAGGTTGTTGTTCTTGCTGTTTCCATTTACTCCACCTCCATGACTTGCTGCGAGTCATAAATTTCTCTGTACACTTGATTCGTCTCTAATAACTCTTCGTGGGTGCCGAGGCCGATCTGCTCTCCTGCATCCATCACTAAGATGTTGTCCGAGTTCTCAAGACTGCGTGTTCTTTGGGAAACCATAATCACTGTTCGCTCACTGTAATTTTCCGATAATGTATTTAAAAAGTTCGCTTCCGTTAAATAATCCAGCGCAGAAGTTGCATCGTCTAAAATAAGGACCTCACTGTCTTTCAACAGCGCTCTGGCTATGGTTAGCCGCTGCCTTTGACCGCCAGAGAAATTCCGGCCAAAAGCCGATACAGGAGCGTCGAGCCTTTTATCCAAAGCCCGCACAAAGTCTTTTGCCTGCGCATCCTCAAGGGCTTGCCACATTTCTTTTTCGGTTGCATCTGCTTTAGCGACGAGCAGGTTCGAGCGAATGGTTCCTTTAAATAAAGCGACTTTCCCAGAGACCACACTGATTTGATCCCGCAGTTTTTTACGTGATCGGTTATCAAAAATTTCGGGATTGTAGGCAATCTCCCCTTCAGTGGGTTCATAAATGCTACCGATTAAATGGAGAATGGTCGATTTCCCTGAACCTGTTCCCCCGATAATGCCAAACCGCTGGCCTTTCATGACTTCAAAATTGAGCTGATTCAGCACATTCTTTTCAGCGGTCGGATAGCGAAAACTGACTTCATTAAAAGCAAAAGCCACATCTTCCAAATCTTCCTCTGTTCGCTGAGAGCGGATGTCGCTTTCCGATTCATAGTTGATGATTTTTGCCACACGTTTGGCGCTCACCCACCCCCGGTTGAGGCGGATAGTCTGCAAAACGAGTTTGGTTAATTCAACCAAGATCGCGAGCAAATAATTGACCAGTGCCACAATCTCACCTTGGGTTAAAGTGCCTTCAAAGACAAAGGTCGCTCCGTTCCAGATTAAGAGAATCAGCGTTAAATTGACGGTCACAAAAGTCAATGGCGTGGTCAATACGGTTATGTAGCCGGTCCGTTTTTGCTTGTCTGCTAAATCATCATTGAGCGCACTAAATTCATCGCGCTCTCTTTGCTGCTGATTAAAGGCGCGGATCACCCGGAACCCTTGCATCTGTTCTCTTGTATGGGTGACTAGACGGTCAAATTTATTTCGGATGTCGTTTTGAAAAGGAGTGGTCAGGACAATAATCCCAATGATAACAGCAAATAAAATCCCAATCATAATCAAAAAATAACGCGTCATCCGCAAGTCGATCTGTGTCGCCATAAATAAAGAGCCAAAGACAATAAAAGGCGAGCGTAAAAACAGCCGGAAAAAGAGATTTAAAGCATTTTGGATTTGAAAAGTATCGCTGGTTACCCGAGTAACCAGACTGCCCGGTGTGAATTTATCGACTGCTGTCTGGCTGAGGGATAACACTTTTTCATACAGATCACTCGTCAGATTTCTGGTATACCCAATGGCCGCTCTCGCCGAAAAAAACTGAGCAGTGATGGAGAAACCTAAACTCACAAAAGCCACCAAAAACATCAGTCCGATATAGAAAATTAGAGACTGCCGGTCTCCAGTCGGAATCACATCATCAATAATTTGTACAACAATCAAGGGGACAGTTAACTCTAATAAGGCTTCCGCTAATTTCCCCAGCGGGGCTAGCACACCCATTAGCCGGTAGCCTTTAAAATATTTTAATAACGTCTTCATTTCGCCGCTCCTACTCTAATCTTTAATGGTATGTCCATCATAACATAATCTTCTCAAAGGGATAAAATAAGAAAAGGCGAATCGTTTTTTATTCTTTTCAAATTAGTTTCTTTTTCTTCGAACTTTCAAAACCAGTCGGGCGGTAAGGCCAGTCAAGACACCTAATAAAACCCCAAAAATAAAGTCCCCAAGAAATTGCAGCCCTGGCTTGAGGTAGTAATTAACGGCCTCCAGTAACTCATCAAAACTCCAGCCGGTCTTCCCCAAGCCCAAAGGTTCCCGGAAATTCAACCAATAAAGAAGATGCAGGATCGCGGCTGCTGAACCATATAAACTCCCGATCCACACCAAAGGCGCAAAAGGGAAAGTTGTTTCTTTCAGCACGGCGCTCCCCCAGATGGACAGAATACCTATCAGCAAAAGAAAATTCAGCCAGCTCCCTTGTTTCAGCCAGCCCGTCCATTCCAACACCTTGTGAATCACCCCGAACAAGGGCAAAATGATGAACCATCTGACGGGCACATTTTGAAATGTTCTCTCCTTTTTCATAAGATGCCTCCTTGGATATTTCCTCTCTTTATTCCATCGATCAATCCGTCTCAGCTGTTTCCTTAACTCTGAGTATATAAGAGAGCGGCTCATTGGTTCAATGGCTTTAACCTAAACCGGCCCTATTTCTATCCATAAAAAAACGGAAGGCACCTGAAAAGGTCTCCTTCCGCTCTGGTTTCATTTTTTTATTTAACGCATCGTGACAAATTCTTCTGCAGCTGTTGGGTGAATCGCTACAGTGTCGTCAAAATCTGCTTTCGTGGCGCCCATTTTAATTGGTACCGCGAAACCTTGTGTGATTTCATCCATTCCTGCACCGATTCCATGCAAACCCACAACCACTTCGTCTTCGCCTTGCACAATAAGCTTGAAGTAAGCGCGCTGGCGATTGTCTGTAATCGCAGTGTGCATAGAGGAGAAAGTATTTTTATAGACTTTGATGTTGTCTTTTCCGTAAGCTTTCAAAGCTTCCTCTTCTGTCAGCCCAACTGTTCCAATTGGCGGCTCTGTAAAGACAACCGTTGGAATATTGGTGTAATCTAAGAAAAGATCCTTCTTGTTGTTAAACAAACGTTCAGATAAACGGCGTCCAGCAGCAATGGCAACAGGTGTAAGGTTTAATAGGCCCAATACATCACCGACCGCATAGACATTTTCAGCTGTGGTATTTTGGAATTTGTCGACTTGAATATGGCCATTTTCAGTTAGTTCGACACCGGCCTTGTCCAAATTGATGTTTTCAACGTTTGGTGCACGCCCCGTCGCCCATAAAACTAAATCTGTTTCATGCGTAGACCCATCCTCAAAATGCAAAATGTATTTCTCTCCGTCTTTTTCGACTTTAGAAACAGATGCATTCGTATGGATTTTGTCGGCGTAGCCTTCGCGCTCGGCTAGTTCCATATAGCCTTCTTTGATTGTTGAATCAAAGGTCGGCAGAACCGACGATAAGAATTCAAAGACATGCGCATCTACACCCAATGTACGCATTAAGCCGCTCAATTCCAAACCGATGTACCCGCCGCCGATAACAGCGACACTCTCCGGCAGCTCTTCTAATTCGAAGAAACCGTCTGAGTCAATGCCGTATTCCGCTCCTGGGATATTCAAGCGTTTTGGACGGCCGCCGGTTGCGATTAAGATATGGTCAGCCGTGTACTCTTTGCCATCGACCTCCACAGTCCGGTTGTCTACAAATTTCGCATACCCTTTAATCACTTCAACATTGTTGCTGTCTAACCCTCTTTGGTAAGCGGTATGCAGAAATTCAATATAGTCGTCACGATTTTTCTTTAGTTTTGGATAGTTTAAAGTGGGTTCTTCAGAAAATTCTATCCCGTAGCCGTCTGCATATTTTTTAATCCCGCCGAACATATCTGCCGCATACCACATCACCTTTTTCGGGACACAGCCTAAATTGACACAAGTTCCGCCCAATTCGTCGGCTTCAATTAAACCAACTTTGGCCCCATGCTCACCGGCGCGGTTTGCAGAAGCGATTCCGCCACTACCTCCGCCAATTACTAAATAATCAAAATGCTTTGTCATTTAATTCACACTGCTTTCTGTATTCATATTTTGTGCGGCTTCTTCATACTTGAAATAATAAGCGCCTAAATCCATTTTATACTTTTCTCTCTCCAGCCAAGGTTTATGCTTGCCGCAATAATGAATAAAGACGGTCTCTTTTTCCAGCCATTCCTTATTAAATGTATCCGGCATGACAAATTGGCCCACCTGGTAAAGACGCGGGTCTAAATTGTATAGCTCCCATGGTCCGTCTTTTACTTCTCCATGGTATAAATGATTAAAGACGTCTTGGTCTGGAAGAATAAGAATGGCTTTGTTTTTGACGACTGCTTCGGTAATTTCTTCAGGATGGCGCTCTGCTTTCAGCTTGGATACATTCATCAACACAATGCCTGTATTGTAATACCGTTCGGCCTTGCGTGTTCTTAGCCGTAAATTGTTAATCGGCTGCACCAGCTTATTTTTGATTTCATAATCCATCGCAAGAAAAAGATTGTCGTCAAAAGAGGTGTCATAAAGTTCTCTGATGGGATTGAGGTTAATAATATCCGGATCTAAATACAATGCCCGTTCCACATGCTCCGGCAAGATATAGGGCGCAAACAGCCATAAATACATTTCTATGGTGTAATAACGGTTAATTCGAATATCTTCAGATTCTTTCAAATAAGGCTCACAGTTAATTGGAAAGCATGCATACCCGTAAGAATCAATGGTTTGTTCCAAGTCAGCTACTGCTTCCTCTTCCATCTTGTAATGAAGAAAATAGATGTCGAAGAGCTCTCCTGGATTGTTCTCGTAAATGGACTGCAGGAGAACTTTAAATGTTGGAATATACGCTTCATCGAAAGAAAAAACGAGATTCATCTATTCACCCCTTGTTTCCTAGTTTGTGTCCATTTAAGCAAAAATATACTCCAGAACTTGAACCGCCTGATCCGTTGTAGAGACGGTGACATTCGCTTTGTTTGAAAGTTCTTTTAAAGCATGAATAAGTTCTTGCGGACGAATGATAATCAACGGTTTGTTTTTGTTAATCGCTGTCGTCGCATCCATCGCTGTATTCCATTGACGGTACTGGTCGCCAAATAATGCAATCACAATATCCGCTTTTTCCATCAGCACACTTGTGCGGAAATTGTTAATATCTGAGGCGGCGTCATCCCGGTAGTAATTGCTCGGCTGTTCACCAAGGATCTTCTCCCCAATGTCATCCGATACATCGTGTGCTGTTTGAGGATAGACAAATTCAAAATCTAACCCTTTTTCTTCTACTTTTTCAATAATTTCTTTGCGCCAGTCATCATGAATCTGTCCGGCTAAATACACTGTAAATGTCATGTTTCTTGTCTCCTTTATTTAGTTTCTACATCCTTCATTATAAATGATAGGCAAAGTTATTCAAATTTTACCGACTAAAAACGAGAACAGCCCTTTTACCCAGGGCTATTCTCGTCCTCTTTTATTATCCGCGCATTTTCAACGGCCTCTTTTTTCTTGCCACATGTTCGTAAATCGTCGCATAACCCTCTTCATCCAAAGTCCCTTTAATTAGTTTTTTCACTAACCGGGCCGCTTTAACTTTAATGTCTAAATCTTTTGAAATACGGATGTCATACAGCCGGTTTTGAATCATTTCCTTCAGACCATCGACTGTCTCGCATTCTTCAGGACTCTCATTATAAATGACTCCGTATTGCAGGTACTGGTGTGTGTCGCTTCCGCCGACAATCGGTAAGCGCAGCTCCTTGGCAAATTCTTTTAAGCGGTCAATATAAGGGTCCTGTCCCTGCGCGTATAAATCGCGCCCATTCAGATCAAGCGCATCTAAACGTTTGAGCTGCTCTGGCTCGTGTTGAGTCAGCGGTGTGCTTACGCGCAAAGGATGCCCGCCGATTCTCAAGGTATTGTACTGGTCAGCCAAATCCATTAATTCTTTGAAGGGGATAAAGTGAGGCTTAGTCTCGTAAGGAATCAAGGCTTCCCGCATGTCGACGATATGATCACGATGGGCAATGATGAGAATATGGCCTACCTCTTTTACATCCACTTCCATGCCGGTAAACACCTTTAGGCCGCGCACATTATAGTAATGGTTTTCGTAAGGGTAGCGGCCATCCAGATAATTATAAATATCAAAAAACCGCAAGGTGTTAAAGTGCTCTGTCATACAAATAGCGGTCAGGCCCGCTTCTTTTGCTTCGTCTACCATGTCTTCGAAATAAGGACTACTAAATTGTGAAGACTTTGAAATTTTTACGTGTGTATGGAAATCTATTTTCATTGAACAAGCTCCTTATCAACTGAGTACGATATGTACCATAAACAGCATCATCATATATAAACTATTAAATAGAACAAACAAAACATCTCGAAAAGTGAATTGCAAATGCTGCAGTTTCACTTTTTTTACTTCAGGGTTATCGAAAGAATGCAAGCTTCCTCTCGATTCTAAAGATTCCACCGTCGTCCGGGCGCGTTTAGCTGAACTTAGCATCAAGGGATAGAAGGATTTCACGATTATTTTTACAAAATAAATGATGGTATTCAAATATAGAAACCCGTGTTTCTCTGGCGCTTTTCCGCGCAATCGGAAAGACATAAAGACATGATGGTATTCTTCAATTAAGGTCGGCAGCATGCGGTAGCCATAGGAAATAGCAAAAGAAACTTGTCCGGGCACCCCAATTTTCAAGAGGCCGTCACTTAATTTCTCTGGCTCCATCGTGGAGAAGGCGATCAGCCCTGCTAGAGAAATAATGGCCAATTTCAATTCAAAAATCATGATGGGCACAAAGGCTTCAAAGCCCCCGCCGAAAAGAAAGGAAACCCCCATCAGCAGGCTTCCTTGGCCAAGCAAGCCCAAAAGAAATAACAGAATCAATAAGTAACTGACCTTGGCCATGTAGACCATCGCCGCCAACATAGCAAACATTCCAAGCAGTACGGGCACGCTATGCGTAAGCCATGGGAATAAGGCATAAAAGAAATACCAGACAAAAATCGTCCGCGGATCCAGCAGAGCAATGGGCGTGTCGGTATTTCCATAGGCCGCATTTAAAACTTCTACTTTTAATTGTTCCACACTAATAAATTCTCGTAGCTTCTTGGTAATTTCCATCTAATGCACGCCTTTCTTGCAACGCCTGAACATACTCCACAAAATCATCCACAGAATAAGCCAGTCTTGTTCGTAAACGCCGGCTTAATTCTAAAATCTGCGGCGAAGTTAGTCCTGCCTCTTTGAGCAGCTCTTCATCTGAAAAGACCGAATCCCGGTCCCCGTCATGGATGATCTGCCCGTCTTTCATGACGACAATCCGATTGGCCCATTCAGCGACCAGCTGCATGTCATGGGTGGCAATCACCACCGCTTCTACTTCTTCTTTTAATGTCTGGATGAATTTTGTCATGTCTTTGCGCGTGGCAATATCTAAGTTGGCTGTAGGCTCATCCAATAAAATAAGTGCCGGATTCATCGCCATCCCAATTGCTAGCGAAGCCCGTCTTTGCTGGCCCCCGCTCATTAACCGGCCATCGCGATGCTGTAAGTCGATCAGCTGGAATTTCTCGATAATGTCATCGACTATTTCAGCATACTTAGGGACTTCTCTTGCTTTAAGATAAAACTCAATATCATTTCGAATCGAATCTTCAATAAACATCTCTTCTGGATTCTGATAGATATAAGTGACGCGATCGGCAAAATACTCCGGCGGATGCTCTTCAGTCGATTCGTTCTTGAGCTTTACAAAGCCTTTTTCAGGTTTTTCTAAACCGGTCAGCAAGCGCATCAAGGTCGATTTCCCTGCTCCATTATTTCCAACTAAAGCAATCCGGTCGCCTTTATGAATATCTAAAGACACCGACTTTAAGATTTTCTTTTTCTGTCTGGAAATCATTTTATGAGAGAATTCTGCCTCTCTTACTTCAGCAATCTTTTCTTCTTCAAGCACAGAGTTCGTTTTATCTTTTACTTTCTGCAGATACAAAGGTTTAATTTCCGGCAAACGGAAGGAATGGAAATAATCGATTCCTTCCTGTAATTGAATCGGCCATTCGCTTTCTGGCTGAACAGCTAAACGGCTGACCGCTTGAGTGACCTGAGGCGGAAAAATATTTTTCGCTTTCAGTTCATCCACTCGGCTGAGCGCATCCTGCACGTCTTTCTTCCACAGCACAGACCCGGCATCCATCAGGACAACCCGGTCACAATATTCAGCCACAAATTCCGTATGATGCTCAATCACAATGACCGTCATTCCTTCATTATTTAGGGTTTTTAAAACTTCATAAAATTCTTTGGCATGCTGCGGATCCAATTGAGCCACT
>CAZKSU010000076.1:0-8586 GCA_964555455.1 uncultured Carnobacteriaceae bacterium | reverse complement strand
CACTAAGCTAGGTGCTTTGTTTGGAGAGGCAATGGTTATCCGCAACCAAGAAATCAAAAGAGGATTCCGGACCTTGATGAAACAAAAAGGCGGTTTATTAGCTAAGGGCCGTGCTTTAGGCATACAATTTGAGACATTATTTAAAGACGATCTGTATCTTGAACTTGCAGAATATGCAGTGGATCAGGCGATGCGTATAAAAAAAGCTTTTCTTTCTAATAGTATTCAGCTGAAATATGAGGCACATACAAATCAGCTGTTTCCTATATTAACGCATCAGCAAATTGAGCAATTGACAAAAAAGTATGCTGTATTAGTCTATGAAAAAGAAGATGAAACACACGATGTCGTACGGATCTGCACAAGCTGGGGCACAAAAAGCGAGAATGTGACTGCCTTAATTGAGGAGATTCAGCAGTTATAAAAATAGTGAGGAAAAGAAAGGGAGTGTTGATTGATGACAAACTGGCTGCATCAAGTACAGTACTACGAGACGGATCAAATGCAAATCGTCCATCACTCAAATTACATAAAATGGTTTGAAGAAGCACGGACGCATTTAATGAATGAAATCCATTTCGGATATGATGAGATGGAAAAAGAAGGAATTGTTGTTCCAGTATTATCTGTTGCTGCCGACTACAAAAGCATGGTCCGCTTTGGAGAAACGGTTGAAATTGAAGCGACGGTCAAAGAATTCACAGGAGTTAAACTTATTGTGGCCTATGAAATTCGGGACCACGCAACTCAAGCAGTACGCAGTACGGGAGAGACAAAGCATGCGTTTTTGGACAGTGCCTCTTATCGTCCTTTATCGTTAAAAAGAAAGCACAAAGAAATCTATAATTTGTTTAATCAAATGTTAGAAAATTAAGTATTTGTAAGGAAGAAAACACATGAAAATTTTAGTTACAGGCTTTGATCCCTTCGGGAAAGAGACCATTAACCCTGCGATAGAAGCCGTTCAATTGCTGCCTGATCGAATAGATGAAGCTGAAATAATAAAACTGGAAATTCCAACTATCTTCTATAAAAGTGCTGAGGTGGTTCGAAAAGCGATAGAAACGCTTCAGCCCGATTATGTTTTGAATATTGGCCAAGCCGGTGGAAGAGCTGAGCTGACCCCGGAACGAGTGGCTATTAACATAGATGATGCGCGAATCCCTGATAACGCCGGTCAGCAGCCCATTGATGAAAAGATTCAAAAAAACGGGGAGAGTGCTTATTTTACACAATTGCCGATTAAAGCGATGGTGGATGACATGCGCAAAGAAAATATTCCAGCTTCTGTTTCGAATACAGCTGGAACCTTTGTCTGCAATCACATTATGTACCAAACACTGTATTTGACGGCCGAAGAGTATCCAAATGTTAAAGCGGGTTTTATGCATATCCCTTTTATTCCAGAACAGGTCATTCATCGTCCGAACACCCCTTCAATGGCTCTGGAGGATATCGCCAAAGGAATTACCGCTAGCCTTCGGGCAATCATTGCTTATGACGGAAAAGAAGATCTGAAAGTCATTGGGGGAAAGATTCATTAGAAAAGGCTTTTGTTTGTAATGGTTTTATTTAACTGATACCCTTTAAGTGTAGAAAACATTTAAGGAGGAAAGATCGACATGGCAAATCAAGAAGTCAAAGACTATTTAAACACAGTGGTGGCGACACAGGGATTGTTTTATATCCGTCTGCACCAGTTTCACTGGTATGTTAAAGGCTCTCACTTCTTTACGCTGCATGAAGAGTTTGAAGAGTTATATGATGAGACGACTGAGAATCTGGATGAGGTAGCCGAAAGATTATTAGCGATTGGCGGAGAACCTTATTCAACACTTCAAGAGTTTATCGAACACTCCATCATCGAAGAAAATGTGGAAGACCGAAAACTTTCTCAAGATGAAATGGTTAAAGCTGTCGTGCAAGATTTAGAAACAATCTCTAACTCTCTGCATAAAGGGGCAATGTTAACAGATGAACAGGAAGATTATCCTTCAAATGATATGTTAATTGCTATGAAGCACAGCACGGACAAATGGATTTGGATGTTTAAAGCGTATCTTGGCAAAGAAGCAGACGCTTAAATATTAAAAGAGAAGCAAGCACTCATTCCTTTGCGGATGAGTGCTTTTTGACTTCTCATAGTGTGAATTGATTGAATTGTTTTCTAGACAGGCGTACGATAAAGATAAAGAAGTGAGAGGAAGGTCGATCCATATGAAAAAAGTAAAAAATATCATTATTGGCTTTGGAAAAGCTGGGAAAACCTTAGCTCAGGATTTAAACGCTCGCGAAGAAGAAACCGTTCTAATAGAGAAAGATCCAAAAATGTACGGAGGGACATGCATCAATGTTGCTTGCATTCCTTCAAAAAAATTGGCTCTTTTAGCTCAAGAAAAACCTCAGGGAGTAAATGAAAAAGCGTATTATAAGGATTCGATACAAGAGAAAAAAGAATTAGTTGCAGCTTTGAATAAAGCCAATTACAAAAAGGTTCAAGAAAATGAATTCGTAGAAGTAATTGATGGCTTTGCGTCATTTATAGAGGATAAGCAGGTGAGGGTTGCTTTAAATGATGGAGGAGAAGAGACATACGAAGCGGATCGAATTTTTATCAATACGGGTTCTAGACCTAATGTCCCATCTATTGAAGGGTTAGAAATAGATGCAGAACGTATCCATACAAGTGAAACGTTGATGGAGGATGAAGAATTGCCAAATTCTTTGACGATTCTCGGCGATGGTAAAATAAGCCTGGAGTTCGCCTCCATTTATGCGCAATTCGGCTCGAAGGTTACTGTACTTTCTCATGATGCTAAGGAAAACTTTTTAGAAGAGGAAGACCGCGATATAGCAGAAGCGGTACTGGAAGCCCTTCAGAATTTAGGAATAGAGTTTATTTTTGAAGCAGAAACGACTAGAGTCCAAAACAGAGAAGAAGGACTTTTCGTATCTTATGAAAAAAACCACACCATTCATTCGATTCAGGCAGACAAACTGTTAGTTGCAGTTGGACGGCATGCCAATATTTCAAAACTAAATTTAGAGGCAGCTGGGGTTTATATCGCCGAAAATGAGTCCATTCAAGTCAATAAACATTTAGAAACCAATGTATCGAATATATTTGCTCTTGGGGATGTGAACGGCGGTCCGCAGCATACCTATTTATCCTTAGATGATTACCGGATTGTCAGAAGCGAACTGTTCGGTGATGGCTCTTACAGTCTAGCTGAAAGAGAGAATATTCCAGCGACTACTTTTACTTATCCTCCTCTCTCTACGGTGGGACTTTCTGAAAGACGAGCGATAGAAGAAGGGTATAAAGTAAGAGTGGCCACACTGCCTGTTTCAGAGATTCCGAAAGCAAAAATGGTCAACCATACTACAGGGTTATACAAAGCAGTGGTTGACGCAGATACAGATCAGATTTTAGGGGCAGCCTTGTTTGCAGAAGACAGCCATGAAGTGATTAATGTCCTCGCTACAGCGATAAAAGGGGCATTTACCTATCAAGACTTAGCCAACCAAGTTTTTACGCACCCCTCAATGGCCGAGGCACTCAATGATTTATTTGGGAAATTCGAATAGCAAAACAGCCTTCTTGAAAACTTTCAAGAAGGCTGTCTGTTTGTCTTTATAAGAAGTTACATTATTCTGACGGATTCTCAAAGGCCGGGTATAAGTGATTAATATCCGATAAGCTTGTTAAGTAGTCATAAACTTCTTGTGAAGTAAAAGCTTCTATCAAAGCATCGGTCGCTTCGTTATCTGCGTTGTCTTCATGAACAACAACAGTTAAAGCAAATAGATTATCGTCTTTGCTCTCTAAAAATAAGGAATCTTCCGGTGTTAAACCGATACTGGCAATATAAGTTGGATAGTTATAAACCAGCTCTACACCATCTTCATAAGCAGCGGTTAAATTGAGCAAGTCGATTTGAGTAAATTCTAAATTCAATGGATTGGATGTTATATCATCAAGCAAGACGTCTGTGCGGGCAACCGTTTCGTCGACTTCAATTAAACCTTGATCTTCTAAAATTAACAAGGCTCTTGTTTCGTTTGTCGCATCACTTGGGATAGCTACTTCGGCGCCTTCTTCGATGTCTTCAATTGAATCATAGACTGGAGAGTAGAAGCCGACAATCGGGTCATAAATCGTTTGTAAAGCGACTAAATTTCCATCATTTGCTTCATTGTATGCTTCCATAAATGGTTCGTGCTGCGCAAAACTCGCATAGGCTTCTTTGAATTGTACTGTATCGTTGTACTGGACGTTATCTGTCACTTCCAGTAATTCAATCGAGTAAGGCTCTTCAATATTCTCAGCAGCAATTTCAACGACATCTGTCATAGGCGGCAAATGCGAAGCGACGACTAAATTTGTTGGTGTTTCTTCAGCAGACTCACTGTTCACATCCGCATTGTTCTCTGCTCCTTCTTCAGCACCATTTCCACAAGCAGCTAAAAGAGCAGCTGCACCAACGAGTAATAAACTTTTTAATTTCTTTTTCAACATAATTCCTCCATTAGTTTTATTTTTTATCTAATTTGCGGGCAAGTTTCAATCCTGCCCATTGAATCACTTGTACAAAGAGAATAATAAGGACAATTGCGGTGTACATGATGTCGGTTTCATATCGATGGTAACCGTATCGAATAGCAAAATCCCCAATACCGCCTCCTCCAACTGTTCCCATAATGGTGGAGTAAGAAATAAAACTGACAAAAGCAGTTGTAAATCCGATAATGAGAGAGCTTCTAGCTTCTACATATAGAAATTTGAAAACGTATTGCGGGATGGTCGCTCCCAAAGCTTGGGCTGTTTCCGTCACTTCTTTCGGGATGTCTAATAGAGACTGTTCAACGAACCGTGCATATAATGCGATGGCAATCACCATCATCGGAAAAGAAGCTGCAATCGGATCACCCGTGGCCCGCCCGTAAGTAGCGCGTATTAAAGGCTGCATGACAATCACTAACAAGAGAAACGGAAACGACCGGATAATATTCACTGCTGCATTCAAAATTTCATTGATTACCCGGTTTTCAAGAGGCCGCCCGGGAGAGGTCAGAAAGATATAAGTACCTAGCGGCAAACCAAGTACAATCGCCGCTATCACCGAGAAAAGCATCATGATTCCTGTTTCTCCCATACTCTCCATCATTTTAGGCCAGTACTCAATGAGCCGTTCGATATATAATTGAACGGTCAATGGATCGTTATTCATCGACTAAAACCTCCCGAGCTAAGTCACTGTAAGAAACAGTCAGGTCTTTCGCCTGTTGATTGTTATCGACGTCTAGAATCTCTAATAATTTTCCGTTCTCAAGGACGGCGACACGTTCACACAATTGTTTTACCACATCTAATTCATGGGTGACGATTAAAATAGTGACATCGAATTCTTCTGACACTCTGTGCAGCAGAGCGATAATCTCCCTTTTGGTGTTCTCATCCAGGGCAGAGGTCGGCTCATCGCACAGCAGAATTTTAGGCCGTGTAATAATGCTTCTGGCAATACCGACTCTTTGTTTCTGGCCGCCCGACAATTCACTAGGGTAACTGTCTCTCTTGTCTGTCAAACCCACAAAATCTAAAATGGCCTCTAAATCTAGCGGATGGTCGAACGCATGCAATTCAAGCGGGAGTAGAATATTTTCAGCTACTGTTTTGTTTCCAAGCAGGTTGAATTGCTGGAAAATCATTCCGATTTCTTTTTTAAAATAACGCAATTCTTTTTTCGTTAAATACTGTACATTCATGCCATTTACTTCTACCTCTCCGGCATCTGGAATTTCCAATGCATTAATAAAACGAAGGAGCGTAGATTTTCCAGCACCACTTTCACCGATAATTCCAAATATTTCATTTTTATCGATTTTTAACGAAAGATTATCGATTGCCTTAAATGGACCCTCTTTACTAGCAAAGGTTTTCGATACATTTCTAAATTCAATCATTATTCATTTCCTCCTTCTACATGTCTCGCCAGTAAAATGCCAAGAGTTATTATATACTGAAAGCTAGAAGAAAAACAGAAAACAAGAAGGATTGAAGAGATAGAAACAGGCAAATGAATGAACTGGAAAAGGAGACAAGCTCAACGGTGCGCTTTTGAGACTTTTAAACGGATATCTTAAAAAACAATATTGTTCTTAAAGCGTAAAGTTAGACTTTCCCCAAAAGGTTTCTTTAAGATTAGCTTATAGACCACAGGATTAAAAAAGAAAGAAGATGATAAGAATGGATATGTATATTGGAATTGCCACAAAAATGATCGTGGGATCGATAGGTATATTTATTCTCATCCGATTAATCGGAAAAAAAGCCGTCTCTGAATTAACCCCCTTTGATTTAATCTATGTTGTGATATTAGGTGCGATAGTAGAAGAATCCATATACGATGACATGGTGAATATTTTCCATGTCCTTTTTGCTATAGTGTTATGGGGAATTGTCGTTTATGTAGTCGAAAAGATTCTCGAACATACTGAAAGACTCTCTTCACTACTGCAAGGCGAGCCTTCTATACTAGTTGAAAAAGGAAAACTTAATTTACAAGAGCTGCACAAGAATCATTTAGATATGGAACAGCTGCGGGCAATGCTCAGACAGCATGGCTGTTATTCAATTCATGAAGTGTATTATGCCATTTTAGAAGTGAATGGCGCCTTGACCATCATCTCAAAAGATGAAGAGGAAATTCCAGCTTATTTATTAGTGGAAGAAGGAAAACTGAAAGAGAACACTTTAAACTATATTGGGAAAAATGAAGCTTGGCTGAATACACAGCTTGCTGAGCTAGGTTATACGAGTCTTGACGAGATTGCTTATTGTGAATGGGACGAGAATGAACAAAAACTGCTTGTCGGTTCAATAGATGACACGGTCCGCAAAAAAGTCTATCTCGATGATTAAAAGGGTGGTAAAAATGAGCAGAAAAACAATTTTTATTTATAGCATGGATAATTCAGCCAGACTTCAGATGGCTGAAGGTTTCTTAAGAGAATATTCAGATGTTGACCGGTGGACTGTACGAGCCGGGGGTAAAAAAAGAAACCTTTTGCATCCATTAGCTGTAGAGGTTATGGATGAAGTGAATATTGACATTCGAAATCAAACGGTCAATTTAGTCGATACAAGTTTACTGAATTATGCAGATTATATTGTCGATTTGACCGGAGATATTCGGTCAGATTTCAGACATTTAGCTGCGAATATACGCATTGAATCTTGGAGTTTTGAAGAACCTGAAAGAGCAGAAGGGACCGAAGAGGAAAAACTGCTTGTCTTCAGACGAGTACGCGATGCTATAAGAAATCGAGTGCAGGAATTTTTAGAAGTTGAGGGATAAATGAACGAATAACAGGTTTTACGTTGAATTAAAATGTAGAATCTGTTATCGTTTACTTATACATATGAATATATATTCATTTGAAAAGATCAACTTTTAAGAGGTGTTAGAAATGAGAACATACCAAGTAGCCGGAATGAAAAGCAGAGAGCAAGCTCAAAGAATTAAAGGGCGGTTTTGTGACGCTCTAGGATCCACAGACAATGTAGAAATTGATTTAGATAAAAACCAAATCAGACTTCCAGAATCTGTAGACACTAAGACGATCTCACTGGTCAGCTCATTTGAGCAAATATCTATAATTAATCTGGATACAGCTCAAGACAGGCATGCAGAAGAAGAGAAAGAAACGGGTCATAGCCACAGTCATGAACATACCCATGGCATCGGAGAGGGCGGACAGACGGAAAGAAATATCTTAATTGTTTTTTTCTTAAACTTAATCTTTGCAGTAGCTGAATTCTTTTTTGGCACAATTTTCAATAGTCAGGCGATTTTATCCGATGCGGTTCATGATTTAGGGGATGCGGTTTCTATAGGCCTAGCCTACTTTTTTGAAAAAGTATCGAATCGAGGCGCTTCGAGTGAATACTCTTATGGTTATCGCCGGTTCTCTTTGTTAGGAGCGTTTGTAACCAGTGTGCTATTGATGATTGGTGCGGTTTTGGTGCTTCTCCACACCATTCCAGAACTGCTCGATCCGCAGCCGGTCAACCATCAAGGGGTTTTCTGGGTAGCGATTGGCGCGATATTCATTAATGGTTTTTCAGTTTGGCTGATGAGTCAAGGGGAATCTGCGAATGAGAAACTTTTAAATATTCATTTATTTGAAGATTTATTTGGCTGGGTAGCCGTTTTAGCGATGAGCATCCTTTTAAACTTTACGGATTGGTATATTTTAGATCCCTTACTATCGATTGGAATAGCTTTTTGGATTCTATATGTGACCGTGCCGGAATTTTCCCGCATCAGCAAAATCTTCCTGCAAGCTGTTCCTGATAATATTCCTGTAGAGAAGCTGCGTCAGAACATCCAGGAGATCGAGCATGTCCAAGCGATGTCTCATTTTCATATCTGGTCAACAGATGGGAATCAACACATGATGACCTTAACTATCACAACCGATTCCGATTCAGAGGATGTGCAAGAAGAGATAAAGCAGAACATTCGCAAAGTTGTTTTAGAATATGACATTTCGCATATAACCATTGAAATTTTATACGACCCT
>CAZKSU010000075.1:0-8813 GCA_964555455.1 uncultured Carnobacteriaceae bacterium | reverse complement strand
GCAAGGCGGTTATGGGATATGGTCATTTGCTCCAGCATTGATTGGGTTTTTAGTCGGAGGGATCTTTTTAAGAGTGGTGGATGGTGTCGTCCCTCACTTGCACACGCGGACTGAGGGAGTGGAAGAGACGGAAGGTGTGCCGACCTCTTTATCTTCAACCACTCTCCTGTTTTTAGCAGTGACGATTCATAACATCCCTGAAGGTTTAGCCATTGGCGTCGCCTTTGGTGCAGCAGGAGGGGGCGCTTCCTCGATTGCTAGCGCCATTGTTTTAGCGTTAGGAATCGGTCTTCAGAATTTCCCGGAAGGTGCGGCGCTTTCAATGCCGATCCGAGCAGAAGGCAACACCAAAGGTCATGCATTTAATATGGGGCAATCCAGTGCATTAGTTGAGATTATATCGGCGACTTTGGGTGCTTGGTTAGTCACTCAAATCACGGTTGTTTTACCGTATGCCTTGGCATTTGCCGCTGGGGCGATGGTTTTTGTCTGTGTAGAGGAATTAATTCCGAATTCGCAAAACAATGGACACAGCGAAGTAGCGACAATGGCCTTTATGATTGGCTTTTCGATTATGATGACGTTAGATGTTGCGCTGGGTTAAAGATGACGAGTTCTCTTTCAGCTGCTAATAAGCAGTGGATGGGCGAACTCGTTTTTGTTTTTCTAAAGGCTTATATTGCAAATGAGGAGAAACTTGTTTTAAGATGAAGGTATCAATCATAGAAAGTAGGTGCTTAGATGTCTTATGTTTTCTATATACTTGGTATCGCGATAACATTGTATACGCTTCTTGATATCATCTGGACCACATTATGGGTAGATGGTGGTGCCGGCTGGTTAACTGACCGGATAACCACAGGTATATGGCGGGGACTTTTGAAAGCAGACAGTACGTTTCTAAAAAATATCTCTGGACCATTGATTTTAACGGTGATTTTATTTACTTGGTTCTTCTTATTGTGGCTTGGCGCAACTGTCTTTTTTGCTGGAGATCTCAGCGCAATCGTCAATTCTTCGTCAAACGAGTCAATCAGCTGGTATCAACTGCCTTATTATAGCGGGTTTGTTGTATTTACTTTAGGAATTGGAGATTTTACTCCGCAAACCACTTTATTTCAGATTGCAACAGCTTTATTTTCAGGTATTGGTATGCTTATGCTTACGTTTGGCGCTTCCTACATTCTTTCAATTGTGAGCGCAGTTGTAGAGAAAAGAACATTTGCTCGTAATATCACGGGAATAGGAGAAAATAGCGAAGAGTTTTTAACAACCGTATGGAATGGCGAAGATTTCCATCAGCTTGATGACATGCTGGCAGACATAAATTCTCAAATCACTCAATATACACAGCAAATACAAGCCTTCCCTCTGCTGCAATATTATCATAGTGAAGATATTGAAAAAACGTCAACAGTAGCAATGGCTGTCGTGTATGAAGCAGCGCTCGTTTTAAGATATGGAATAAAAGAGGAGGGCCTAGTCAACACAACACTCGTTCAGGCCACGATAAAAAGTATCCATAATTTTATAGATACTTCAATCGAAGGGTATGGCAATCTCTTTGAAGATTTTGAGGAGACGCCTCCTAAACCAAACTTGAGGAATTTAAGCCATACAAGTATGCCATTAATCAGCGAAAAGGAGTATCTAAATAATATTGAGCGTTACGAAGACAAACGAAACCAGTTGTTAAGAATTCTGAAGATTGATCACCATGAATGGCCCAATAAGTAATTATAAAAAAAGAGTTCTTCTTCATCTTCTGCATCTTTTGCAGTAGAGAAGAGAACTCTTTTTATTTCATTGATTACATTTCATCTGGTGCCTGCACACCTAATAACCTTAAATCTTCCTCTAACATAATTGCCACAGCATAAGCTAAAGCCAGGCGGCTGTCTCTTTCAGGCGAGTCGTCCAGCACACGGACATTCGCATAGAAACGGTTGAAGGCTTGAGCGAGGCTCAGTGCATGCTTAGCAATAACAGAAGGCTCATATTCGCGGTATGCGCGTTCTAGCACGCTTGTAAAGGACTGAATCAGTTTAATCACTGACCAGCTGTACTGATCCGTCAGGGAAAGGGCAGTTTGTTTTTTGAAACTTTCCGGATCAATCCCTGATTTTTTCAAGATACTGAGTGCGCGAGCCCGTGTGTATTGAACGTATGGCCCAGTTTCTCCTTCAAATTGAACAATTTCATCTAAGTTAAAGTTGAAATCATTCCGGCGGTCGTGCTGTAAATCATGGAAGACTACCGCACCCACACCAACTTGCTCAGCAACGGCCGCTTTATTCTCAAGACCTGGATTTTTTTCGTCAATTTGCTTAGAAGCACGCATAACGGCTTCATCTAGCACATCTTCCAGCAAAACAACTTTCCCGCGGCGTGTAGACATTTTTTCGCCATCGATTGAAATCAATCCAAAGATGATATGGTGAATGTCTTCTTCCCATGCATAACCCATCTCTTCAAGTACGGCTTTTAATTGTCTGAAGTGGTAAATTTGATCTTGCCCTACAACGTATAACGCTTCAGCAAAATCATACGTCCGTTTCCGATAGAGAGCAGAGGCAATATCTCGAGTAATGTATAAAGTCGCACCGTCTTGCTTTTTAATTAAAGCCGGCTGCAGATCATGCTCATCTAAGCGGACAACTTCTGCTCCCTGGTCTTCAACCAGTAAACCTTGTTCTTCTAAAATGTCAACGACTTCATCCATCTTGTCGTTATAGAAAGATTCGCCGTTAAATGAGTCGAAAGTAACCCCTAAACGTTCATAGACTTTATTAAACTCATTGAGAGATTCATCACGGAACCAGCGCCACAGCTCGGTTGCTTCCTCGTCACCTGCTTCAAGTTTTCGGAACCATGAACGGCCGACTTCTTCTAATTCAGGATCTTCTTCCAATTCTTCATGGAAGCGGACATACAATTCATTTAACTCAGTAATAGGGTTCGCACGGACAGCTTCTTCTTCGCCCCATAATTTATAAGCAGTAATTAAACGGCCGAATTGTGTTCCCCAATCGCCCAGATAATTGATTTTAACTGGGTTAAAGCCGATTTTTTCGAGAATATTCGCTAACGCGTTCCCGATAACAGTAGATCGTAAGTGACCCATTGACATCGGTTTAGCAATATTCGGCGAAGACATATCAATCGGAATATTTTTGCCCTCACCCATCTCTAAAGAGCCGTAATTTCCTTTTTCTGAAAGAATGGTATGGAGAACCTCTGCGCTCACTTTTCCTTTATCTAAGTAAAAGTTTAAATAAGGTCCAACAACCTCTACCTTCTCAACGATATCTGAAGAGAAGTCTTGAGCAATATCCGAAGCAATTTCAGCTGGATTCTTGCGGAATACTTTGGCCAATTGGAAAGTCGGAAAGGCTAAATCTCCATGTTCTTCATGTTTTGGTTTTTCAAGTAAAGAAGAGATTTCTTCAATCGTTAAATGTTCTTTTAGTTGAGTGGATAAATCTTCTGCGATTTTTAATGTATAATCCAACTCAACACCTCCTTTAATCATTTTAAGTTTTTATGCATGCAGTCTAACAGTCATAAATTAGCTATGACATTATAACAAATCCCTTATCATAGAGCAAACACAAAAGGCAAAGGAGTTTTGCTCCCTTTGCCTTTCAAAGATTATTTCCAGACCCATTCATGGCCATTTTTTTCAAGTAACTCATCGGCTTCTTTGGGCCCATTTGTATTGACTGGATATTTCATCAGATCGCTAGCATCTGAGCCCCATGCTTCGCGGATGTCATCAATGTACTTCCATGATTCCGCTACCTCACGCCAGTGAACAAAGTTTGTTTTATCCCCTTGCAAAGCATTTAAAATGAGCTTCTCATAGTCATCAGGAACTTCGCTGTTCACTTGATGAGTGAGTTCGATGGGCTCAAGGGCATACTCTAAACCAATCTTCTTATGGTTCAGCTGAAGGGATAAGCCTTCCTCAGGACCAATATGAATGGTTAAAACATTTTGCTTTAAGTCTGCTTCAGGGAAAAGAGCGGACTCTTCTTGTTTGAAGACGACATCCACGCGTGTGCTTTTCTGTTTCATTCGCTTTCCAGTGCGGATATACAGAGGCACATTTTCCCAGGCTGAATGATTGGAATCGATTTGGCCAGCTATAAATGTTTCTACAACGGACTCGTCGCTGACTTCCTCTTCAGATAGATAATCTAAAATGTCCGGGTGCTCTTTTGAATGGGTATACTGCCCGCGAATAAATACTTCCCGAACTTCTTCAGCAGTTAACCGTTTCAGGTCTTTTAAAGCTTGGACTTTACTTTTCGTAATTTCTAAAGAATCAAAAGATTTAGGCTCTTCCATTAACAACAAACTGACGATTTGTAACACATGGTTTTGAACCATGTCGCGGAGAGCGCCGCTTTGTTCATAGAAAGCGCCGCGCGTTTCGACACCGATATCTTCAGCAAGCGTTACTTGGATATTTGAGATAAACTCTTTATTCCATATAGGCTTGATGAGAGGGTTGGCAAAACGCAGAGCTAATAAGGACTGAATCATATCTTTTCCTAAATAATGATCGATCCGGTAGATTTGTTCCTCATCAAAAGATTCTAAAATTTCATTGTTCAATTGATTGGAGTTTTCGTATTCTGTCCCAAATGGTTTTTCAATAATGACGCGATTGAACCCCTCATCGGTTATTAGCTCCTCAGTCTTTAAATGAGAAGTAATTGTGCCAAAGAAGCTAGGGGACATCGATAGATAAAAGATACGATTTCCTTCAATATTGTATTTTTCATCAAGCTGGTCCGCTAAATTCCGCAAGGTATGGTAATGTTCTGTATCCTTAACGTTATGCGACTGGTAATAAAAATGCTTTGAAAATTCTATCGCATCTTCCTCTGAAACTTTAATGTCTTCGATGGCTTCTTGCACCACATTTTGGTAATACTCATCTGACCACTCTCTGCGTGCTGTTCCAATAACTGCAAAGTTTTCTTTTAATAAATTTCTTGAATACAATCGATAGAGAGCTGGATATAGCCTGCGGTAAGCTAGATCTCCAGTACTTCCAAAGATTATAAATAACGCTTTTTCATTTTGAGACATCTTACAATCTCCTTTTCTAATTTACATATACACTATTCTACTTTTTATTTAAGACTTAATCAAATTTCATTGAATATTAATTTAACCGGGATAAAAATTAACTACTAGCGATAATGCGGCGACTCTGGTAGAATAGGTTTCGAAATCCAGTTAGGAGAGTTTTTATGACAAAGACATTTAATGATTTTAATTTAGACGCATACTTATTAGAGGCCATTGCAGAAATAGGCTTTAAAGAGCCAACAGCGATTCAGACAGAGGTCATTACAAATATCCAATCGGGTCGGGACATTATTGGGCAATCAAAGACTGGCTCAGGCAAAACCCATGCTTTTTTATTACCTTTACTTAATCAACTAGAAGAAGGTAAAGACGAGGTGCAAATCGTTATTACAGCGCCTAGCCGTGAGCTAGCTGAGCAATTATATCAAGCAGCGATTCAGTTAACTGAAAAAGCACCATGGGAGATTATAGTTTCACGCTATATCGGGGGAACCGATAAAAACCGGCAAATGGAAAGCTTGCAAGCCGGCCAGCCTCATGTTGTCATCGGTACGCCAGGGCGGCTGTATGATTTAGTTGAAGCGAATGCCCTTAAGACGCATACTGCTTTCGCTATGGTTGTGGATGAAGCGGATATGACGTTAGATTTAGGCTTTATTGAAGAAGTGGACCGAATTGCTGGAACGATTCCTGCGGAGAGCCAGTTTTTAGTGTTCTCAGCTACGATTCCGCAAAAACTTCAGCCTTTTTTACGAAAGTATATGAATAATCCGATGACGATTGAAATTGAGAATAAAGAAGTGATTTCGGATTTGATTGACAATTGGCTCATTTCGACAAAGAGCAAAGATCGTTTTTCGGTTATTTACGACTTGTTGACCATAGGAAATCCGTATTTAGTTCTTATCTTTGCTAATACAAAAGAGACCGTTGAAGAATTAGCTGCTAAACTTTTAGAGAAAGGTCTAAATGTAGGCGTATTGCATGGAGGACTAGACTCCCGCGAACGTCGCAGAATGATGAGAAGCATTCACAACCTGGACTATCAATTTATCGTAGCCACTGATTTAGCAGCCCGCGGAATTGATATTGAAGGAGTTTCTCACGTCATTAATGCAGAAGTGCCGCAAGATTTATCTTATTTTGTCCACCGAGTAGGGCGTACTGGCCGTAACAATTTACCAGGTATCGCTATTACCCTTTATTCTCCGGGAGACGAAGACGATATCGCAGTGATTGAAGATATGGGAATAAAATTTAAAGAAAAAACAATAAAAAATCATGAAATCGTGAATGCTCCGAAACGTCGAACAGATCGTAAGAAGAAAAATAAAAAGCTGGAGTATGACGCAGAAATCGCGGGCATGGCCCATAAAGCGAAAAAGAAAATCAAACCAGGTTATAAACGAAAATTAAGAACAAAACGCAAGAAAAAGAATGCTGTGAAAAGACGTCAAGAAGGACGCCAAAATAGAAGAAAACGATAAAGAGAGAAAAACGCCCATTTCCTTTAAGGAAGCGGGCGTTTTCTTATTCTTCAGAAGATTTTTGTCTATTGATCCGCTTTTTCATCTCACTGATGGAGAGATAATAAATCACAATTGAAGCCGCCACGAACAGCTCGAATAGGAAATAGACATCAAACAATAGAGCGTCAATTGCGTAAAGTGCGAGAATTGGGGGGATGGTAGCTAAAAGAGCCATTTTTATTGTTTGAAAGAATCTCAAGTTTGTCCTTCTGTAAACTGAAATAATGTTTGCGAACAGCACAATGGGGAAAAACTGCATAAGATACAAAGTGAAATTGAACAGAAACAAGAAAACAGCAAATAAAAAAATGAAACCAGGAGAAACCTGTCCGAAGCTGGCAATCGTTTGTTTTAAATCTGCCGTAGTAAAGTCGGACAGGTCAGCATATGGCAAAGTGAAGGTTTGCCCCATAACGTTTAGAGATAATTCTTCATTTAACAAACCGATCGCTACAGGGACTGGCCATGTCTTCATATTGCGGTTGATTGTTTCAGTACTCATCTTATTGTCTGGATCAAAATAAAGCATGAAAGTGTCTGTCTGATAGATGAAACTTTCCGTCTCGCTCTCCAGCGTATCGTTTTCTAGTGTAAAGTCTGGAATTGCTTGTTTGACTTCCGTAATATCGTTAGTCATTTTTTTGGCGGCTGGGTAAAAGTCCGCTAAAGAAAATAGCGTTAAAATGGCCACTAATGAAAAAAGAATGGCGAAAAAGTGGGAATTTTTCATGTTGCGGCCAATATAAATTTCTTTGGGTTTTGTAAAAGCCGTTTTTATGTAATTTATCATCTTCTAAGTCCTTTCGTTGTATAAAACACATTATTCGTCTATCAAATAGTAGTATAAAGTAAATAGGGTAATTTCTTATTAAGATTGTTTGTATAAAAAGTGAATATTTAATGCCTTTTTGTAAAATCTATATTAAACTATAACCAGAGTTTACAACATAATTAAAGAATAAGTAATCTTTTAAGAAAAGAAAGAGTAGTGGGTGCAGAGATGAAAAAAAATGATAATGTGTTTCAAATGACCGTCATCAGTATGTTTTTAGCAATTTTAATTATTCAAACGTTCGTTCCTGTTTTAGGGTACATCCCCTTGGGAGTGATTGATATCACAATTGTTCACATAACTGTTATTTTAGCAGCGGTACTTTTTGGCAGCAAAACAGGAGTGATTATAGGAGCTTCTTGGGGTTTGCTCAGTATGATCAGATCATACGTGCAGCCCTCGATTACAAACGTATTCTTTCAAAATCCGCTAGTTTCTGTTCTGCCGCGCCTGTTGGTCGGTTTTTTGAGTGGTCTGCTGTTTAATCTGCTTAAAAGCAAAATAAGCGAACGGTGGGCCTATTCTCTAACTGCTTTAGTCGGTACGTTAGTGAATACGGGGCTTGTGTTGGGGAGTATTTATCTTTTTGCAGCTGAAGCCTATGCAAATGCTACAGGGATTCCAGAAAATGCTGTCTTGGGAGCTTTAGGGACGGTAATCGCTACGAATGGTGTAGTAGAAGTGATAGCGAGCATGATCATACTGCCCTTACTTGCTATTCCTTTAGCAAAAGTTTTGGAACGCAGAAACATAAATTATTAAATAAGGAAGGAACTATCCATAGTAATGAAGAAACAAGCCAAACAAGTTACTTGCAAAGAGACATTAGCTGTTCAAACCCACCGGATTCTTCCGGCTCATACCAACAGCCATGGAAATTTATACGGCGGACAGCTGCTTTATTTTTTAGATAATGCGGCATCTATTTCTCAAACCCGTTTGACAAAAACCCTCAGTATGACAGCATCCATAGATAATATGAACTTCTTAGCCCCTTTGCCTGAAGGGAATTCTGTTTGTATAGAATGTTATGTCACAGGCACTGGCAATACGAGTCTGGAAGTTTTTGCAAAAATCATCGGTGAAGATTTATTGTCAGGAGAGCGCTACATAGCTGCCACTTCATTTTTAACTTTTGTTGCCCTGCCGAATAAACCTGATGAATTCGTCATGCCAGCTATTGTACCAGAAAACGAAGAAGAGAAATTCCTTTGTGCTGGCTACGAAAAAAGAAAGTCGGAGCGGATGCTTCAGCGTGAATTAGACCTTGAAATGCAGAAAAATTTATCGTTAAATCAGCCTTGGCTACAGTAAAAGAGTTAAAATCTCGATTTAGTGTTAAAAATTTT
>CAZKSU010000074.1:0-8838 GCA_964555455.1 uncultured Carnobacteriaceae bacterium | reverse complement strand
GTCATCGCTGGCTCCATTTCACCGATTAATGCGGCTTTTCAGGAAACCTTAACGGGCGCAGCGGAAGTAGGCGAAGAGCTGACGGATGTTGCCTTTACCAGTGAATATGGGGGTGAAGTTGGACTAGCCATGTTCTTTGGCCTCATTCTTCATTTATTGATTGCCCGTTTTACGCCAATTAAAACGATTTTCTTAACCGGGCATATGCTCTGGTGGTTCCCGTTTATTTTTGTGGCGGCGGGAGTTGAAGCCGGTTTAACGGGCGCGATGCTGATCGGTTTAGGCGCGGTCTTCTCTGCGCTGTACTGGTCAATTATGCCGTGGATTATGCGCCGCTATATTTGGGATGTGACCGAAGATGATTCTTTCTTAATTGGACATCCGACCGGGCTCTTGAGTCTGATTTCAGGTTTTGTAGCCAGCAAAGTCGGCGACAAATCGAATTCCACGGAAGATGTGGAGGTGCCGGAGCAATTTTCCTTTTTCCGTGAAACCTCCGTTATGGGCGGCCTTGTGATTTTCCTGTTCTACTTGATTTTATCGTTTGTTATTCCAGCAGTCGTCCCTGAAGGGCAGAACTTTTTCTTTGCCTCGCTCAGCTACGGCGTGCAGTTTGGAGCCGGCCTGCTTGTTATGCTTTACGGTGTCCGTCAATTAATTAACCAAATTATCCCGGCTTTCCAAGGAATTTCGGAAAAAATTATCCCGGGAGCCGTACCTGCCTTTGATGTGCCGATTTTATTCAACTACAAACCCAATGCGGTCATTATTGGCTTTGTCATTGCGATGATTACCTCCACGATTATGATTGTCATCACCAATTACTTTAATGTTTTCGGTGTGCTGCTTGTGCCGCTGGTCGTTACTTCCTTCTTTGAAATGGGCGGGGCGGCTGTTGTAGGCGAGGGGCAAGGCGGTCTGCGCGGCGCGATTGCCGGAACAATTGTCTCTTCCATTGTTATGGTTGGCCTGATGGGTCTTTCAGTGATGATCTTTAACAGTACGATTCAAGATTGGCTGCTGATCTTCGGCGGAAACGACTTCTCCTTATTTGGACCGATCGCCAAATGGCTTGGCGACTTGATTGCGATGGTGTTTTAAATGTTTGAATATTTTGAAGAAATCCGAAATCTGTTAACTCAAGTCGAAAAACAGCCGTCGATTAAAGAAAGCATCTCTTTGTTTGTCGAAGCGATTGAAGAAAAACGATCCATCTTTATCTTTGGCGCCAGCCATGCCGGAATCTTAGCGCAGGAGCTGTATTACCGCGCCGGAGGCTTGCTGACGATTACACCTATTTTTGCGAATGAACTGATGCTGAATGTGGAGCCGATTACGCATACGTCGCAAATGGAGCGGCTGGTCGGTTACGGCACAGCGCTAGCCCATAAAACCCCGTTCAAAAAAGGCGATGTTTTGATTCTGCATTCCGTCTCGGGTCGAAATCCGGTGACGATTGAATTAGCCGTTGAAGCGCAGAAAAAAGGAGTCACTACCATTGGTTTGACCAGTCTGGCTTATTCGCAATCGGTCAGTTCCAGACATCCTTCCGGAAAAAATCTCTACGCCTATTGCGATGTAGTGATTGATAACCACGGCACTCCTGGGGACGGTGCGGTTGCTATTCCAGGAATGGAACAGAAGGTTGGGCCGACTTCTACTGTGATTGGGGCTGCCATTTTGAACACAATTGTGGTCGAAACGGTTAAACAACTCAAAGAGCGCGGCATGGAGAACCCGCCTATTTTTTACAGCGCGAATTTAGACGGCGGGGATGACTTAAATCGGCAGCTGTATGAAGAGTATAAAGACAATATTCATTATAAATTTTAAGAGGTTTGGAAATAAATAGACAAAATCGGAGTCTTAAAACGGTCTATGCGTTTTAAGGCTCTGTTTGTTTTAACCACCTGTTGGTTTAAGCGTTGAATAGGTCAATGAGATGAACGAAAAACTTGAATCGTCTGTCAGTAAATTTTTGACAGCGCTTTGACGGTATAGTATTGTTGAGTCAACCTAAACGAATCGTACAAGATTGTATGGACCATCATTGTCTAGTTCCTTCGGTTTTTACGCTTCATTTAATTAAGTATACACGCGCAGGATTCGTTATGCGCGATTAAAAAAAGATATCCCGTACATTTGGGCCTTTGGTCACCCGTCACCCATGTTAAATGTTTATTCAATGCTATGTGCAAATCATATAAAGGAGGCAAGCATCTTCTAGTCCGCTACATAGTGATTGAGTACTCTTTAAAAATTAAAGGTTTATAAGGGAGAGAAAAAGATACTTATGAAAAAATGGCAGAATTATCTCAGTCCTTTGCTTTCTTTTATTATGTTGTTAAGTACGTTATCTCAGACGGCCGTTCCCATTATTGCATATGCAGAGACCGACGCTGACGATTCGACAGCAGCCTCTGCTGAAGCAGAGAATGAAGAGATCGTGATCGAAAACATTGTTCGTCTGGACCGTGAAGATCCAGAAGAGGGCTCCAATCTCTATACTGTTGTAGACGCAGATGAAGAAGAATTTACTATTCTTGATGAGGAGGGACTCATTGATTTAGAGACCACTTACGCTTCACTGACCGGCGTTCTTTCTGAAACTGAAGAATATCTTGTTTTAACCGCTGTTGAAGAGGCAGAAGCTGCAAGCGATGCGGATATGGATACTGCGGAAGTAGAAGATGAAGCAGACAGTACGGAAGCTGTAGAAGCTGCAGCAGCAATCGCAGCTCCTGAAGAATCAGCAGAAGCGGAGCCTGAAGAAGAACCAGCAGCCGCTGAACCGGCAGAAGAAGCAGAAGCGACAGAAGTTGAAGACAGCGCGGATGCTGCAGAAGAAACAGAGGAAGTGGCGGCAACTGCAGCTGCTGAAGAAATGGAACAAGTCGTGCTGCCTCCCGCACCAGAAGAAGCGGTGTTCGATTTATCACTCATGCATATGAACGATACGCATGCACGAGTAGCGAATTATCCGCAACTGCTGACTGCTGTTCAGACTTTCCGAGCAGAAAATCCAGAATCCTTGCTGCTCCATGCAGGAGATGTCTTCTCAGGAACATTGTATTTCAATGAATTCGAAGGAGAAGCGGATTTAGCTCTGTTGAACTTAATGGGAATTGATGCCTTCACCTTTGGAAATCACGAGTTTGACTTAGGAAATTCTCCGCAAGGACATGCGGCTTTAGCGGAGTTTGTAGCGGATGCGAATTTCCCCTTCTTAGGAACAAACGTTGATTTTTCAAACGATCCCAATATGGCTCCGCTTGAAAACGGTGGCTCCCTTGTTTCTGATCCAAGCGACGGACAAATTTATGAGAGCCTTGTTTTTGAAGTAAATGGTGAACAAATCGGTGTGTTTGGTTTAACTACAGAAGACACCGCCAATATTGCAAGCCCAGCGAATATCACTTTTTCAAATTATATTGATGCAGCTGAACAAGCGGTTGCTGAATTTGAAGAAGCAGGCATTGATAAAATTGTTGCTTTAACTCACATTGGCTATGCAAGTACACCGGCGGTTGGAAATGATCTGATTTTAGCCAACCAAGTCGATGGCATTGACATTATCGTGGGCGGACATTCCCATACTGCCTTAAGTGAGCCAGCGGTTGTTGAGTCAGGCGGTACAACAACGGTTATTGTTCAAGCCGGCGCGAATGCGGACAACTTAGGCACTCTTCAGGTAAGCTTTAACGAAGAAGGAGAAGTTGTTGACCATGAGGGGGCTTTAATCTCAGTGGGTGATTTTGCAGCCGATCCGACAGCTGTAGAAGCTTTAGCGCCTTATCAAGAAGTCGTTGAAGGCATTAACAGCGAAGACACGGGTGCGGTTGCAGTACGCGATCTAGAAAATCCTCGTTATGGGGATGGCGATGCCATCAGTGTGCGTGCGAATGAAACACCGCTTGGTAATTTAGTCACGGATGCGATGCTTGCGAAAACTCAGGAATTGTATCCAGAAACCGTGATTGCTTTCCAAAATGGCGGCGGCATCCGCGCACCGATTGAAGCAGGACCGATTACGGTGGGTGAAGTGATTCAAGTCTTGCCGTTTGGAAACAACCCAGTGGTGGTTGAACTAACGGGTGAAGAAATTAAAGAATTGCTTGAAATTAGTGTCGGAGCCAATGAGCGTCCAGAAGGCGGCTTAGAAGAGAATGGCGGTTTCCTTCATGTGTCCGGAATGGAATTCTACTTTGACAGTACGCGCCCGGCGGGTGACCGAGTGGTTGCGATGTTTGTGAATGACGACGGAGAACGGACGGAAATCGAACCGGGTGGCGAGTATCTGGTCACGACAAACGCCTTTACCGGTCAAGGGGGAGACGGACTTACGCCGTTTGCGGAAGCTTATGCGGATGGCCGCGTCCAAGATACCGGTGCGATTGACTGGGAGCAGTTAAGAGATTATATGGTGGAAGAAGACTACTTGAACAACGTGGTTGACCCTGCAGTTGAAGGGCGCATCAACGATTTAAGAGGGGAACCTTCGCCCGTCGACCCAGAAGGGTTTGAACTAGCGCTGATGCATATGAATGATACCCACGCACGCGTGGCGAGCTATCCAAACCTGTTAACGGCTGTAAATGAATACCGAGCAGAGTATGACAATTCTTTACTGCTTCATGCAGGAGATGTGTTCTCAGGAACGCTTTACTTTAATGAATATGAAGGCTTGGCCGATTTAGCGCTACTCAACTTAATGAATATTGACGCCTTTACTTTTGGTAACCATGAATTTGATTTAGGCGATCCAGAAGCAGGCCATACGGAACTCGCTGCTTTTGTAGAAGAAGCCAATTTCCCTTTCTTGGGCACCAACTTAAACTTTGCACAAGATCCAGCTATGGCACCTTTTGAAACCAATGCATCCCTTGTTTCGGACCCAGAAGATGGACGTATTTATGACAGTTTAGTGTTTGAAGTCGACGGCGAACCAATTGGTGTCTTTGGTCTAACAACAGAAGATACCGTCAATATTGCGAGCCCTGGCAATGTTCAATTTGAAAACTATATTGAACGTGCTGAGCAAGCTGTCGCAGCATTTGAAGCGGCGGGCATTGATAAAATCGTTGCGGTCACGCACATTGGTTATGACAGCTCGCCTGCTTACGGAAACGACCTGGTTTTAGCCAACCAAGTGGAAGGAATCGATATTATCGTTGGCGGCCACTCCCATACAGCTCTTGCCGAACCCGTCTTAGTCGAAACGGGCGATGAGCCGACAGTGATCGTGCAAGCGGGTGCGAATGCTGCTAACTTAGGAACTTTACAAGTTATCTTTGACGATGCCGGTGTCATCGTTGATTACGAGGGGGAACTTTTATCCGTAGGCGATTATGCCGCAGATCCATACGCGTTAGAAGTCTTGGCACCATTCCAAGAAGCAGTGGATGCGATCAATAATCAAGAAATAGGAGCGGTAGCGGTCCGTGACATTGAGAACCCGCGCCACGGTGAAGGCGATGAGATCAGTGTCCGTGCCAATGAAACACCGCTTGGAAACTTAGTGACGGATGCGATGCTTGCGAAAACCCAAGAGCTTTACCCAGAAGCCGTCATTGCGGTTCAAAATGGTGGAGGCATTCGTGCACCGATTGCTGAAGGACCGATTACAGTGGGTGAAGTGATTGAAGTCTTGCCCTTTGGAAACAACCCAGTTGTTGTGGAAATGTCAGGCGAGGAACTAAAAGAACTCTTTGAAATCAGTTATGGCGCCAATCAGCGGCCTCAAGGCGGACTGGAAGAAAATGGTGGTTTTCTCCATGTTTCAGGAATGGAAATCTACTTTGACAGTACGCGACCAGCTGGTGACCGTGTCCTTGCGATGTATGTCGTGCAAGACGGCGAGCGCACTGAAATCCAGCCAGACGAGTGGTATTTAGTGACCACAAATGCCTTTACTGGTCAAGGTGGAGACGGGCTGACGCCATTTGCGGAAGCTTATGCAGAAGGACGGGTACAAGATACGGGTGCGATTGACTGGGAACAGTTAAGAGACTATATGATTGAAGAACAGTATCTTGACGGGGTGGTTGATCCTGAAGTTGACGGCCGTATTGTTGACTTGATGGGTGAACCGCTCCCGCAGCAGCCAGGAGTACCGGGAACACCTGGGAGACCGGGAACGCCAGGAAGACCAGAAACACCAGGCAGACCAGGAACTCCAGGAAGACCGAATGTGCCCGGCAGACCGGGAGTACCAGGCAGACCAGGAGTGCCGGCTCGACCAATAACACCGGGAAGACCGGGAGCCCCTGGAGCAGGCGGACGCTTGCCGCAAACGGGTACGGACATGAACGGTTCAGTTTATACCGGAATGATTGTCTTATTCGCGGGTGCTGTCTTCTTTGTAATCAGTAAGAGAAAACGAATTTAAATAGTCGATGCGTACGTTAAACAGGCCGGTGTTTGGAGACATCGGTCTGTTTATTTATATAAAGGAGTTTTTATACGATGCGCGATAAAAACGAATTTGATGATGTAAAGACACGTTTCACTTTACCGCCTCAAGCGAATCTTAGCTACCATCAGCTGAATGATTATAAAAGGCTGCATGGACAATTGCCTCAGGTGAAGAAAAACACCTTTACTATTTATGGGGCCGAATTAAAGATTATTAATAAGAAAACCATTGTTGTGACAGCTTTTGTCCGCAATACCATTGAGCAGTCTTTAGACTTGCATCCGGCTGATCTCGTCTTATTGGACCGAAACAGTCAGCCCTTTGCGAAGCGGAAGGTTGATTTTACCGGATTAGGCGCTTTGCCGCCGAATACGGCGCGGCCGTGGCGGATTGAGTTTCCAAAGGAGAGCTGGCTGCAGGAGGATATGGAAAATTTGAGTCGTCCGTGGTCGCTGGCCTTTGAGAAAAACCTGATTCATCGAGTGGATTATTCGGGTCTGGATGACACGCTGCTGACAGAGGAAATCAAGCAAGAATTGGACAAGTTTTCCGAAGAAGCACCGCTGGAAGATAACGCCTTTTCTTTGCTGGGGCTGTTTGCTAAATTGGATGCGGAAGAGAATTTGGTAATCACTTTGCTGCTTCGCAATAGCACCAATCGTGATTTAAGGGTGCGCCAATTGCCCCTGAAATTTTACGATGCACAGGGAGACTTAAGCGCACAAGGGGTCTTTCAATTTGATGAATTAACGATTTATCCGAATACAAGTAAGCCGGTCACGCTGATTTTCCCTGAGTCGAGTATCTTGAAAAACGAGATGGATTTATCGAAATGGTCGATTGTTTTGAATAGTTGATATTAATTGCAAATATAAAGAAAAATTTTCATGGTAACGGTTTCAATCTTGTGAAAAATTGTGTATAATGAACGCAATCACTTAGAACATTGAGGGAGAAATAGCGTTCGGTTGAGCAAGTGGCATGTGCCATTCTATGTATCTGGGATTTGAATTTATTATAACAGGGGCGAGTGATATGTCTGTAGAGAAAGCAAAAAGTCTTCCCACAACATCGATTGAGGATTTCAGTAAGTGTCCGCTAGAGACATTTAATAGAGCAAAAGAGCTAAACCAAGGTATTTACATTTCAAATTGTGAAGATGTTGAGGGAATTATTGTAGCTCAAAGCCATTATGAATGTCTGTTGAGTCGGATTGAGAAGTTGGAAGACGAAATCTATGAAGCTGAACTGATGAATAAGCATATAATGTTTCAAGCGTATCCCTGCCACAGAACGTACTCATTGGAAGAATTGAAAAGAGAACTCATTGGTATTGATTATACAGAAGATGAAGATTGGGAATGAACATGTGAAGTTTGAATAGACCAGATTTCCTTAAAAGGAAGTCTGGTTTCTGTGTGTTTCCAGTGGTTGTCTGGACTTGAATATTATAGGTTCTACATATATTCTCTTTTGTTAATTTCCTCTTTTTTTAAAAAAGAGGAAATCTATAAATAGCTATTTGAAGCCATGGATAGAGAATAAAGTGAGCGGCTGATTCTTATGTTTGATAGAAGTGTAAAAAATTAGTTGTATGTTTTACTCAGTTATGCTATATTAATACACAAATAAGTAAAAGGTACGTACAACTCGCAGCAGAAAAATTAATATGTAATGAAGATGAGCTAAAAGAGCACTGTAGATTTGAAGCATTGAATGGATAAAATATTCGATTCAGATAGAAAAACACCCACAGTGAAAGGGTTTGAAGAGGATTCTATTCATTCGTCCTTTAATAGACTTTCCAGATCATTTGCAGAAAGAGTCGAACATACCATTCATTCGTTAAAATAAACATGCTAGCACTTTAAAATAAAAGAATAGACCGTTGCCACTGGTTTCGTAGTAAAAATAAATCAGTAATAAATCCCTAAATAATGAATTCGCTTACTTTAAAAACTAAAGGGTGGTGGGGAAGAGCTTTAGCGAAAGTTACTTTTTATATTTGTAAGCGCGTACATATTCAGGAGAAGTAAAGTATTAAAATGTAAAAACAAAAAATGGAGGTAAATGATATGACAATTCGCTTGAGAAATAAGTTATTGCTCCCCCTTGCGTTGACCAGTACGCTACTTTTAAGTGCTTGTGGCGGCGGTGATACAGATGCAGTTGAAGACGGTGGAGTGGACATCGATGCTATTGGTACTGTGGGTGCCATGGAAGATTTCGAGGTTGGAGATACTTTTGTGGCCTCAGAACCTTTAAATATTGAAATTATGTACCGCGATCTTTCAGCTTATCCTTACGATCCAGAATGGATGTTTTTCGATGTATTAGAAGAAGAACATAATGTGACCTATGATGTCATTAGTGTTCCTCTTTCTGACTATGAAGAGAGACGATCAATCACTGTTTCTGCAGGA
>CAZKSU010000073.1:0-8953 GCA_964555455.1 uncultured Carnobacteriaceae bacterium | reverse complement strand
CATTAATAAAGAAAGCATGGCTAATGAAGGCACTGTTTGAATCACATTCGCGATTCCAAGAACCCAGTCTGCAATTTTTCCATGTCTGGCCAGGTAAAAACCTAAAGGGATCGCGAGAATAGCTGCAAACAATACACCATAAATGGCCATTAAGAAATGGCGGCTAAACTGATCAAATACGTAACTGCCGTTCTGCTGGTAGTAATAGATAAGCTGTTCCCAGACAGAATATTGGGTAATATCAACCATTTTCAAACAGACCTCCTTCTACAGGTTCTAAATAAGGCTCTACATCTTCAAAGTAATTATTTTCTTCCAGCCATTTTGTAATGACTGTTTTTGGTTCGAGTAAATAATTTTCACTCAGGAAATTTAATTCCTGCATTTGTTCTTCATCAATTTGACCTTCAAGCTTCTTAAATATCGCATCAAGTTCCGGATACTCTTCTATGACCTCTGCTGTAGCAAGAGGACTCGCATCATATGGCGGAAACAATCTTAAATCGTCTTCTAACAAGACCAAATTTGACGCTGGAATCTGTCCATCCGTTGAATAACCTAAGCCGACATCAATTTCTTCACTGGCTAAAGCCGTATAAAGAATTCCCAAACTCATTGGGAAAATATTGTCAAACTCGAAACCGTACAAGTCGACAAAGGCATCATACCCGTCTCCAGGCCGAGACATCCAATACGTATCCACACCGACATCAAATTCATCTTTCACTTTTTCTAAATCGCTCACTTTTTCAAGTCCGTATTCTTCAGCTGTTTCTGCTCGCACCATAAATGCATAAGTGTTGGCGAAGCCATAACTGGGGTACCATTTTTGGTTAAATCGTTCGTCGAAAGCTTCTACAACGAGTCGCTCAGCTTCTTCAGGATCTGTTACTGGGTCCATCCCCAATTCACCCGTTAAGCTGGTTCCTGTGTAGCGCACTCCCGAAATATTGGCATCTCCAGTCAGAAAGGCTTGATGGTTCATTGACGAGGATAAGTTCGTCACTACAGTGGCGTCCACACCAATATAATGCTCCACCATCCCTTGAATCAAATAGCCCATCATATCCATCTCTGTGGAAGTTCCGCCAGTAATGGAAATCCCTTCTCCAGTTCCCGTCCCGCCTAATCCAGGCAGAGTACAACCAGTTAAAGCAAATACTGCAGTAATCAGCATCAGTATTTTTTTCTTTAAATTACGCATTTTCTGGCTTCACCTCCGAAGTAGTCTGTGGAGTCAGTTTTCTTTCTAGGTAACCGCCGAATAGATCCATTAAAATTGAGATAAGGATAGCCGGAATCGTTCCGCCTAAAATGAGATCAATTCTGAATCCTTGTAAGCCGTTAAAGATGAACTCACCAAGGCCCCCTCCACCAATATAAGCAGCGATTGTCGTCCATGCGATAACATATACTGCAGATAAGCGGATTCCTGCCATAATCACAGGTGTAGCAAGTGGAAACTGAACTTTCCGAATCACTTGCATCTTAGACATACCCATGCCTTGCGCAGCATCTGTCAAGTTCGGATCGACATCCGACATGCCCAAATAGGTATTTCTAAGAATCGGCAGCAAGGAATAAATAAACAAAGCAACAATTGACGGAATTTTTCCGACGCCGAGTAAAGGAACCATCAATGTTAACAAGGCTAAAGTTGGAATCGTCTGTAAAATACTCGCAATACCTATGACGACATTCGCCACTTTGGGCACTTGCGAGAGCCAGATACCCACCGGCACAGCAATTAATACCCCAAGTGCTAGAGCAACAAAAGAAAGAAAAAGATGTTCACCAATCGCAACAATTAATGCTTCACCTTGATTTGCGAAAAATTCCATCATCATCAATCACTTATTCCTTCCGGCAAAATTTCCTCTTCAATCTCTTCTTGATTCCAAATGATATCATGCACAAGGTTGACTAAGGTTGTTTTTGTAATGATTCCCGTTAATTCGTTATTTTTATTGATCACTGGAATGTCTGACCGTCCGATATTTAAAGCGGTTTGAATTTGTTTTTGAATCAGCTCTTCTTCTTGCAGCGGCCGGACTTCGGTGTCCATTAGTTGAGTGACGTTAAGTGACTTATTGCCCATTTTAGCTAAAAATTCAATTGTCACTCGACCAATTAATTTATTGTAATCATCCACTACAAATAGCGTATCCACATGTTTATCACGCATCATACGGATTGCATCTTCTGCTGTTTTTCCAGGCGTTATCGCATACACATCCGGGTTCATAACTTCTTTAACCGTGATGGAGGCTGCTTTCGCGCTGAATAGGCGATCCTTGCCCAGGAAATCACGTACATAATCATTGGCCGGGCTTTCTAAGATATTATCCGGTGTATCATATTGGACAATCTTCCCGTTACGCCAAATAGCTATTCGGTCCCCCAGCTTTAGCGCTTCATCCATATCGTGCGTCACAAACACAAATGTGTTGTTATATTCTTGTTGGAGATCGATCACTAAATCATGCAGCGCATCGCGTGTAATCGGGTCCAATGCTCCAAAGGGCTCGTCCATTAAGACAATGCTTGGATTCGCTGCTAATGCCCGACTTACCCCAATACGCTGTTGTTGTCCTCCAGATAACTCACTCGGATAACGTTCGAGCAGCTGCAGCGGCAAATCCACCCGATTCATTAAACGTTCGGCAGTCTCTCTGCATCTCGCCTCATCCCATTCGAGTAAACGAGGCACAGTAACAATATTCTCATAGACCGTTAAATGAGGCAGCAATCCTGTCTGTTGAATCGCATAGCCGATTTGGCGTCTCAGCTTTACCGGCTCCAGTTTAGAAATATCCTGACCATCAATTGTAATTTGTCCTTTTGTTAACTCATTCATTCGATTAATTAAACGTAAGGCAGTCGTTTTTCCACTTCCCGAACTCCCTATAAAACATACAAATTCTCCGTCTTGTATTTCTAAATCTACATTATCTACAGCTATTACATCGCTATCGTAAATCTTAGAAACACCTTTAAATTCAATCACAATTTCTCCTCTTCCCCTTATTTTTTATTTTCTCTAAAATACACACCGCTTTAAAAAATAACACATTTCTGTCAAGTCTTCAAACTTCACAGCAAATATTTTTGACCTTTTTTGATCAGTTGTTTTTTATAAATATCTGCACTAACCGTGTAGATATCATCTTTTAAGCGCTTTATTGTATTACCTTTACTTGCAAATAGAAGGACAGAATGAATCTGCAGAAAGCAAAAGAAATAGCTTGAAAAAGCGTTAAAGGCCAAACTTCCTCTAACGCTTCTCTAAGTTAACAATCAATGGTTTGTCCTACATTTAGTGCAATACCTACTCCTTCACCTAATCGATTGATAAACTGGTTAGGATCTTGCTCAATCAGCGGAAATGTATTGTAATGAATCGGCACGACGGTGTCCGCTTGTAGCCATCGGGCAGCAACAGCCGCGTCTTCTGGGCCCATCGTAAAGTTGTCGCCAATTGGAATAAAAGCTAAGTCGATCGCATGTCGATTGCCAATTAATTGCATGTCGGAATATAAGGCAGTATCTCCCATATGGTAAACGGTTCGATCATCTGCTGTAACTAAAATTCCGGTAGCTAGTCCCAGTGTCTTAGGATGGCCGCTGTCATCAATCACCAGCGATGAGCCATGGATCGCAGGTGTAAATTTGACCCGGCCAAAATCAAAGTCATATGCGCCGCCTGGCTGCATGCCATGCGCTTCTATATCGTGCGTGGCCAAGTAGTCAGCAATTTCTACTGTAGTAATCACTTGCGCATTTGTTCGTTTGGCAATTTCAATTGTGTCCCCAAAATGATCTGAATGCGCATGTGTCACTAAAATCACATCGGGCTCTACCGTATCGGCATCCAAGTCGCATAATTCATTTCCAGTGATGAATGGGTCAAAGAGCAATCGTGTCCCATCTTGAGTTTTTAAGGATACAACCGCATGTCCGTGATAGGTGGCTTTCATTTATATCTCCTCCATAGCTTTAGTATGCGCTTACAACCTCATTATAGCAAAAAACCGGAACTATTCCAGAGCTTTGACCAGTTGCTCCCCTTACTTTAAAACAAAATAGAGCAGTCAGATGAGGAGTTATCCAGTTTCTAGACAAAATAAAAAAGCCATGGATGTGTATCCATAGCTTTTAGCCGATTATTTTCCGCCTTGTTCTGCTGGTTCCTCCACCAAGCCCCAACGCACAAAAACTTCCTCGATTTTTGGCATAAACACTGAGAATAAAGGTCCAAAAGTTAAAGCTGAAATAATAGTCCCCTCTCGTATAGTGAGTGGCTGGGAATAAATAAAGGTTAAAGTAAGTGCGAGAATAACGAATAGAATATCCATCGACTGGCGTACGATGCCAAAAGAAAACTTTGTCTTTTGCGAAAGAATCATAGCCAGATTTTCGACTGGCATAGTCACTAAATCCAATACCATAATTCCACTCATAAAGAACGGAACCCAAAAACAGCCAAGAATAAAGACAAGTAGCTGCACTAAATAGTTATCTAACACTAAAGCGTCAAACACAAAGTAATAGAAAAAGTTGACAAATTGGCCGAGAAAGGTACCAATAAGTACCTGTAGAAAAATTCGCCAGTGGGTATCTTTTCCTAGAAGTAAAACTTGCAGAGCAATAAAAACAATATTTAGAAGCATCACAATATCCCCAACACGCATACCCGTTACAAAAGACAACGTCTGGTTCAGCGCATCAAACGGCGCTACCCCGATCATCGCTTTCAGCTGGAGACTGATCCCCATGGCTGCTAACAGCAAAGATAAAAATAATGCAGCATATTTACGTACTAATGACACAATAATTAACCCCTTTTTATATACGGAATAAAATAAGTTCACACCGCATTATACACTTTTCTCAGCCCAGCGTCTAATGAATAAAAAAATTTTATAAAAAAGAGGTGAGCCACTGTTTAGGGAATGTATCGGAAGACTTTAAAACATTCCCGATTATTTATAAAGTATTTAGGGTTTTTAATGGTTTGGATTAAATGAAAAGAAGTATTCTTTTCTAAATAATGGGTATACGTGACGTTAGGATAATACAGGATAATGTCCACAACTCTCGGATAAAGAGCCAGTGAGTTTTCAATTTCACGCACAACGTCTACAAATATTTTTCCGGTGAATGGATTAAAAAAGTAAAAAACATCATCTGTTTTCTTGACCGTATAGTCTTCGGCTTTAGTTTCTAAAATGGAAACTTCCATGGTCCGTTCTGGGAATTTTTCTTCATAATCTTCAAGGTTTTGCAGTAAGTGAGAGTACGCCGCGACATTGACTTCAATCCCGGTTGTTGGAATACCTAGTCGGTGATTGAAATAAAAGATAATTCGCCCTTTTCCGCTTCCGTAATCCACCAGCTGGCTTCCTTCTCTAAAATCATATTCTTCAATTAACCGATCCAAGTCCTTATAAGACGTTGATTCCGTCCGGAAATAATCTAAATTTACGCCTCGTGGCCAATCAATCAGGCCGCCAGTATCAATATTTAACTCATTGTCCATCTTTGCATCATGCATCATTCGAATATTCCACGTCCTTGTTATATAATCTCTTTCATTCTACTATATAAATCAAAAATAAGATACATTGACTTAATCAGCTGGCTGTTTCTGAAAAAATAGATTCTCCAAGGGGTTCTGGTATACTGTATTTATTCATCTTTTAAAATAATAGAATTAAATCTAAGGAGAATGTAAATGAAAGTAACTACAGGCGAACAACTAGACACACAGGTTTATTTAGTGCCGGCAGACAGCGATTTAAATTTCCTGTCTGAAGAATTAGCGGCTTATGCTAAGGAAACCTTAGAATTTTCAGGTAAAGCTGGCGAGAAAGTTGTCCACTTAGGGCCTCAATCAGAGAAAGTGGTAGTCGTTGGCCTTGGCGACACCAACACGCTGACACGCGATGCTTATGTCAAAGCGGCTAATGCAGCAATCAAAACATTAGAAGAATATAAAGTCACCAATGCGAGTGTTCAAGTGAATACATACGGAGAAGTTGACGAAGTTCATGCCCTTCAAGGAGCGGTCGAAGGTGTTTTACAGGCCGATTACTCTTTCCAAACGTATAAATCGGAAAAAACAACCCGCTCCGTCCATCAAGTCAGCTTTCTAACGGACATTGCAAACGCTGATGAAAAAGTCAAAGAAGTCGTCAATGTACTGGATGGTGTAGATTTTACGCGGGATTTAGTCAATACCCCAGCGAATGATTTATATCCAGAAACGTTAGCTGTTAAAGTGCAAGAAGTCTTTGAAGACACGGCAGTAGACGTTGAAGTATTTGATAAAGAAGCTCTGACTGCTTTAGGTGCTGAAGCCTTGCTGGCTGTTTCTCAAGGTTCGGCGAAAGAGCCGCGTATGATTGTTATGAAATACTTGCCGCTTGGAGAAGATGAGCCGGTCGTCTCTTTAGTGGGTAAAGGGGTTACTTATGATAGTGGCGGCTATGCCCTTAAAAACGCTAAAGGTATGGCAACAATGATGACAGATATGGCAGGTGCCGCCTCAATGATTGGGGCATTGAAAGCGATAGAAGCCAATAACATCCAGCAAAACGTAGTAGCTGTTATCGGGGCAACTGAAAACTTAATTTCAGGAGAAGCGTTTAAAAATGGTGACATCATCGATTCTCTGAAAGGAACAACAATTGAAGTACTTAACACCGATGCAGAAGGACGGCTGGTTTTAGCTGATACTCTTTACTATGCAGCGACCGAGATAAAGTCGAAATATATTGTGGATGCGGCTACTCTAACCGGCGCAGTGATTGCTGCTCTTGGAAAGAACATCACAGGTGTTATGACAAATGATCAAGAGTTATTAGATAAAGTAACAGCTGCTTCTCAGCTTGTGGGGGAAGAGATGTGGCAGCTGCCGATCACTGATGAATTTAGAGAAGCGGTCAAAGGAAACCACGCGGACTTAACAAACAGTGCGATCAACCATGCAGGTGCAGGCACAATTTTTGCAGCAGCCTTCTTAGAACACTTTGTAGAAGACATTCCTTGGGTGCACCTCGATATCGCCGGTACATCCTATGCTGGCAGTAAAGGAAACAAATACTTGCCTAAAGGCGCTTCCGGCATTCCCGTCAAAACACTTTATGAATTTGTAAAAAACCTCTAATTTAAGCATAAGGCCTCATAAAAATATAAACTGGACTGCTTGTTCAGTGAATAAAATTTGTGCCATGTATGAAAAGATCATACATGGCACTTTTTTATGACGGAAGGTTTATCCTCATGTTTAACCTTAGCTGTCTCTTTATTCTATTGGCTACTTGTCTTTTTTGGTTTTGCGGTCAAGGACAAAGACACCGACTAAGCCAATAATCGTCAATACAAAACCGGCTTTCAAAAAGGGCGTTTTATAGACAAATTCTACGGTATGTTCGCCCGTGCGAAGCGGAACACCAATAAAACCCACATTTACTTTCTCCGTTTCGGCTTCCTCCCCATCCACATAAGCTGTCCAACCCGAAGAATAAGGTATATTAGTGACTAACATGCCGGGCTCTGTCTCTACCGAACCTTTAATATAGTCATCTTCAAAGATTTCTAAATTTAACGCCTTTCCTTCTCGTCTCTCGGCCAATGCCGCAGTTTCTCTGGCATAATAAGGTCTAGAAACAACGGAGACATTCTCGAAGCGATAGTGACCTGCGTCTTCGAATTGAAGACGCATGGTTTGTTCTGCAGCTTCAGCTTCATTGAAATGTAGCAGTATATTGTTGCGTTTAAAATAGGAGCTAAAACTGTATTTATCCGATTGCAAAATGCTTTTGTTTTGCTGGTTAAATGCTGCATTTATTCGATAAGAAGTGTCTGCTTGCGCTCCTGGAAATGTTTCGGGCGGCTCATATGAAATGCCTTCAATATACAAAAAGACTTCTTGATTAACCAAATTTTCAGGCTCAGCCAGCTGCAAAACAAGGCCGCTGTCTTTTTCAGTGATCGTAAAAGACAAAGGCTCGTTCAAAGATGCGCCTGTTTCCATCTCAATTCCGCCAAAGGAATCCCAGCTTCCATCATGCGGGGTTAAGGCCGGAGGAACTGTTAGCGGTTCTAAAAAATCAAGGCTCTCTTCAATAACCATCGCCTCCGCCAGCAAACTTTCACGCTGTACGGGATGCATCCGCTCTAAATCAGAGGCAGTCACCGCTTGAGTTTCCACGTAAGCAAAAGGAGCAGCGTTTGCTGTTTCAGCTACTAGCATCTCTTCATTTTGGTTCGTCAATGTTTCATTGATCTCGTAATCCGCTGGAAGATATGCCTCATGTTCTTTTTCCGTAATAATATAACGGACACCTAGCGCTTGATTAACCGCTCGCCGATCGTCGATCCCATTTCGTAAAGGCTGGATGACTTGGTACTGGCTGCTTTCAATTGCTTTTGAAAAATCAGAGACTCCCCCATTTGTCAAAGAAGCATACGAATTGGTGCCATTGACATTCAAATAAGCATAATGATTCCGCACGTGATTGTCTTTGGAACTGACTCCGATGCGATACCACTCCTCTTGAGGCAGTTTTTCTTCTGCACCAGCAAAAATGGTTTGATAAGAGGCATCAATTGTGCCAGCATCCTCGGTTTCAGCCATGGCGTTTTTCCCTAAAGGGGTATAGAAATTCAGTGCATTGCTGGTCATGTTGAGTGCAGCCAACGCTACAGCTGCCTTTTTTACTTGCTTTTGAGTCACACGATTCTTATGATAGCCGCTGAAAAGAGCATACGTACTCCAGCCGACCACAAGGGGTAAGACATACAGGAAATAATCGGCCGTTACAACGGCTACTGACCCAAAGATGAACGTGAACAAAGTCATTAACCGCATCATTCCTCGCAGATCTTGTTCGGTTGTCTCCTCTACTCGATCTAAAAAATAGACGAGTGCAATCGCAAAGTAAAAAGG
>CAZKSU010000072.1:0-9081 GCA_964555455.1 uncultured Carnobacteriaceae bacterium | reverse complement strand
TTATCGGTTCATTCATTTTCATACCTCTTTTATTTATCTTCTGATGTAATCTTTTCAATCGGCGCAAAAGAAGCGAGTAAAGGTTTGATTCCTTCATTTGGAAAAGCAATATTTAACTGCATATCTTTTTTATCGCCTTTGATTTGGACAATCGTGCCTGTTCCCCACTTTTTATGGGAAACTTTATCGCCGACTTTCCAGTCGATATTTTCTGCACCCACTCCAGCGTTTTTCGTCACTGTTGCGGTTTTTCTTTTTGTTCGCGGTTCTCTTTTAGCCGGTGAAAGACTTGTCCGTTTTTTAAAGACCTGACTGTAATTCCCCGTCGCATAAGTCGGACGACCTGCTCCGCGGTCGATTTCAGTGACGGACGCATCTAACTCTTCGATAAACGGAGATTTTGGATTGTATTGACGGCGGCCATACAAAAGCCTTGAGGAAGCGCTCGTTAAAAACAAGCTCTGTTCGGCTCGAGTAATTCCTACATAGGCCAGGCGCCGCTCTTCTTCTAAATCGTCTTCATCGGTATCCTGCCGAATCAGCGGGAAAATATTTTCCTCTACGCCGATGATAAAGACGACGGGGAACTCTAATCCTTTCGCTGAATGCAGCGTCATTAAAGTGACCTCAGAAGACTGTTCCTCCATCTCATCCGTCGGCGCAATCAAGGAAAGCTCTGTTAAAAAGGCCAGCAAGGATTTATCTTCTGTCTCACTGTTATCAAAAATCTGAGTAATCGAGTAAAACTCTTCCAAGTTTTCTACTCGCGATTCGGCTTCTAATGTCTTCTCTTTTCTTAACGCTTCTAAATAGCCTGTTTTGTCCAAGATGGTTTCAACTAGGTCTGTGATGGTAAGGAATTCGGTCATTTTACGGAAGTCGCGGATCATAAAAGCAAATTCTTCCAAATTATTGGCCGCTCGTGCGGATAAATTGGTGGCTTGTGCATTTAAGGCCGCCTCGTATAAGGACATGCCGTTAAAATCCGCAAATTCGGTCAGCCTAGCAACGGTTGTCGCTCCAATCCCTCGTTTTGGTTCGTTGACTACTCGCAGAAAACTTAAATTGTCCGCTGGATTCACGATCAAAGTAAGATAAGCAATCAGATCCAGTATTTCTTTTCGCTCATAATACCCTGTTCCTCCAACAATCTGATAAGGCAATTGCCGTTTTTTGAGGGTGTCCTCCATCACACGGGACAAAGCATTCGTTCGATACAACACGGCGAAATCATCATAGGTAAAAGCCGGATTTTCCCGAAGAAGTTCTTCAATTTTATTAGCGACATATTCTGTTTCATCGTACTCGTCATTAGCGAAATAAACCGTAATTTTATCGCCATCGCTATTGTCTGTCCATAGATCTTTATCTTTACGGTTGGTGTTGTTTTCAATCACGGTGTTAGCTGCTTTTAAAATATTTCTTGTTGAGCGGTAATTTTGCTCCAGCATAATCGTCTGGGCTTGCGGATAATCTTTTTCAAAATCTAAGATATTTTGCATATCTGCTCCGCGCCAGCCGTAAATGCTTTGATCCGCATCCCCGACCACACAGATATTCTTAAAGCGTTCAGCAAGTAAGTGCACCAAACGGTATTGGGCATGGTTTGTATCTTGGTACTCATCCACATGAATATAGTGAAATTTATTTTGATAAAAAGATAAGACTTCTGGATGCTCTTCAAACAGACGGACAGTCAGCATAATTAAATCGTCAAAGTCGACCGATTCCGAGCGGCGAAGTTCTGCCTGATACTCTTTATAAGCTTTCGCTACTGTCTGGCGCCAATAATTGGAAGCCTGATTTTCATATTCTTTTTCGTTCATCAATAAATTTTTGGCATTGCTGATTTCAGAGAGGATCGCTCTTGGCGGGTATTTCTTAGGATCGATGTTGAGTTTTTTAAGGACCCGTTTCATCAGTGTATTTTGTTCACTTGAACCAGCGATTGTAAAGTTTGAGTCATAGCCAATGTGGTCAATTTCGCGTCGCAAAATGCGCACACACATTGAGTGAAATGTAGATACCCATACATCTTCTCCGCCATCTGTGACAAGATTGTTCACACGTTCTTTCATTTCGCTGGCTGCTTTATTCGTGAAGGTAATCGCTAAAATATTCCAAGGGTTGACTTGCTTTTCGTGTATTAAATAAGCAATTCGGTGAGTTAAGACACGAGTTTTACCTGAGCCAGCTCCTGCCATAATTAAAAGCGGGCCTTCCGTTGTCTGAACCGCTTCTTTTTGTTTTTTATTTAATCCTGCTGTAATATCGCTAGGAGGTGTCAATCTTATCAATTCCTTTCAATCTACGTTTTTCGTTCATACAGTATACCTAAAATCAGCGTTCCAATCTACTTGCACTCCGTCAAAATTCTGCTGAAAACAAAGAAAAAGTTATGCTATTCTACCAACGATTTCTCGTTTTAGCATAACTTTATTCGATTATTTATAAGTGAGGCCCGCTTCTAAAACATTCAGCTTTAATTTATTCAATAAAATTCGAACTTCTCTTCTCACCACTGGATAATTTCCAGCCTCCAGTTCTTTTGCCAAGTTAGTAAAGTGCTGGATTTTTAACTCTCTGCTGTCTTTTAAGACTTGGTAAACTTCGCCTTCGTCACGCAAGATGTATTTCATGGTCTGAATGAGCACTCTCTTCGCATAGTTGTTGTCACTATAGATTAACAACTCTTTCCAAAAAACGGCTTCTATTTTTTCAAAAAGGGAATCGTCGGTGCTTTTTTCACCCTTCATCTCCTCGAGCAATGCCTGCAGATTGGTCGTGTCGAAGTGTTTTTCTTTCTTTTCTAAATCAAACATATAATGATTGAACAATCGCTCAAATAAATCGAGTCGTTCCAAAAAATCCTTCTTGGTCAGTGACCGTATTTTTACTCGGACGCCTACATTTTTAATGTTCTCCAGATAGTTGTCTTCAACGAGCCGATCAAATGCTCTTCTCACTGGGGTCCGGCTGATCTCTAATTGGTCCGCAATATATTGTTCTGTAATGTGTTCTTTCTGTAGTAACTCGTCTTCTTCAATTTGCGATACGATATATTCGTATACAACTTGGTCCAACTTTTTCTTTTGCATACAATGATTCTCCCTTATCATTATGCTTAGCTAAATCATAGATTATTTTTAAAACTCATTTTTTTAAAATAGAAAGGACTTTTTGAGGATCCTCTGTTTTTATTTGTATATCTCCAATCGCTTCTTCCGTTTCGGTTTCGTTTGGCGAAACAATGGGATAGAAGGTGAATTTCCAGTTCGGGTAGAAAATTAAGAAATCGTCAACTTTTTCTATCTGATCCTTGTAAAAAGGAACATAGATAGAGGTCGCTTCTGGTGTGATTTCATCTGGTATGGGCAGAGAAGCAATCGCTCTTAGATGAGCTTCAGCCGCTGATATGGAACAATACTCAGATGTAAAACGGGACAAGATATTCGGGTAAGGATAAATGGTGCCCACATATAAAGCCGCTGCAGGAGTTACCATGAAATCAATAGTGGCTACTCCTTGAAAATCAATAGGGTCCAATATAACTTCTGTTACTCTTCGGATTTCTTCTTCCAATTCCTGATTGAGCGCTGGTTGAACTTGTATATGATGCAACCGTTCCCCGCTAAATTCTTTTTCAATAATAGGAAATAAGTGAATGCTTCCACTGGTTGTTTTCACAGCTGAAACAGACAGTTCCTGTTCAGTTGTGATCCACGGCTCTAACACGCAAGTGCCGTATTTTAATAAGTCAGCGGCTTCTTCAATATCTGCTTCTTCATAAATAAAGTAAGATTGTTCTTTGCTCTCTGGATTCACCTGATTTGTTCTTAAAACAGCTGGATACCCAATACTATGAATCCCGGATTGAATATCATCGAATGTCACCACAGTCACATAAGGGGCTATATTTACATTCAAGGAATCTAAAAAGGCTTTTTGCAAAACCCGATCTTGTGCAATCGATAAAAGTTCGTCTCCTTGCGGGACAATCACTGTTTTTTGAATCTCTTCAATTTCATTTAAATGGAGTGTCTCATCGTAATACACAACTAAATCACAAGCCATCAAGAAATTCTCTACGATGTGTTCCTCACTCAATGAACCAATAAATGTATTGGCTGTCCCATACATTAAAGAAGCTTCTTCTTCTGTTCTACACAACAAGTAGGTCGTCAAACCCAGTTGATTGGCCTTTAAAATAAAAGCTTGGGCATCTGGGCTAGCCCCTATCACACCTATTGTTTTTTGATGATTAAAATGTTCCACCATAATCTTCACCTTTTCTGAATCGGATTTCCCCGTCTGTTCTGCTTAGTCGTCATATTCATACAATTGATGCTGCTCAATAATTTGTATAATTTTATCTCCATAATTTGGATCCGTAGCATAGCCGGCCTCTTGAAGCGAGTAGGCGGCTTCTTGATAGTTGTTGGCCTCTAACACTTTTGAATAGTAATCGGAATCCCATGAAGTCCCATAAAGCATCAAATCCGCATAGTCTTTAACAGATTCTGCCATTGAAGCATACTGTTTAAAGGAGGCTTGAATTTCCGTCCATTCATTACTCGCAAATTCTCTGGTCCTATATTGCTTCTCAGCATTCGCCCCTTTTATTCCAAAATAATTATTGGACTCCTGGGAGAGCGTGCTGTTGCCCCAATCGGACTCTAAAGCCGCTTGGGCAATCAGAATACTTGGACGGACGCCATGCGTCGCTTGGACTTCTTTCGCCCGAGGTAGAATGGCATCGATAAACTCATCTTCCGTCAAAGTTTGCTTGACTGTAATATTGTACGAATCATTCGTCGAGCTGATATCGAAATAATCCAAAGGTTCAATGAGCAAAAAGAGAATAAAAAAGAATAGGAGAACCAAGGAAAGAGCGATTTTCATTACAAATACCGTTTGATCAACAAATGCTCGCCAGATCTTTCTCCATTTTCTTTTTAGTTTACGCGTGGTTTGCTGCATATCTATCCTCTCAACTCATTATTGCTTGCTGCTATCTGCTTCCAGCTCTTCTCGCAATTCTAACAGTTCAATATACTCTTCTAAGACTAAATCCTGCGCTACCATAAACTGCGCATTCTCTTCGCCCACATATCGGAAGTGCCAAGATTCGTATTGAATACCTGTTATTTCTTCTTTACCAGCCGGATACCGCAGAATAAAGCCGTAATCCGCCATCGTGTCTACGAGCCATTGCTGGGAAGCTTGTGTATCATAGTCAGGAATCAATCCATTCCCCGCTACAATCCATTCTTCATCTACAATATCAAGTGCAAGACCGGTATGGTGCTCGCTGTGCCCAGGCTCTGTCAGGTATTCTTTCGTTTTATTTAACGCTTCTTCTTCTGAATACCCCTCGTTTAAATAGCCTTCATAGGTCTGATTGAAATTGGCGCGCTGATGGTCAACGGACCGATAGCCGGAGGCGAAAAACAAACGATGCCCTGCTTCTAAAGCGGCCTTTTTCCATGAGTACCAAGAGGCTTCAATTCTTTCATCAATTTGCTGTTCATTATCCACTTCAATTAGTGAAGGTTCAAAGTCTTCTGGTAAAGGATTGTCTGGTCCTACTAGCAAGAGGTTCCAATCCTCTAAATCAGCTTCTTCAGGAAGTTCTTCCACTAGTTTTTCTTCCTCAGACAGCTCTGCAGGTTCTTCCATAGTACTCTCTTTTGCATCTATCTCCTGCACCTCTTGATTAACAGGCTGTTTGTTTGCTTGCTTATTTAACTTCTCATTTGCTGTACAGCCCGAGAGAAAGAACAAAGCTGTCAAAAGAATGATTCGTTTTTGCATAAAAAACCTCCAAAAGTAATCGTCATACACTCTTCATTTTACCATAATTCTCCCAAGGACGAAACAGCTAGCCGAACATTCGTATGGAATCCTCTACTGTTCCAAAATAAAAAAGAACTCCAGCCAGGTTGTTTGACCTCAACTAAAGTTCCTTTTCTCTTTAATCTTCTATGATTTGATTGCCATTCAGCGGTTCCACTTCAGAATTTCCGACGATTTCTTCCTCTGTAAATGCCTGCTCGGCTTCTTGATTTTCAAGCAGCTCTGGAGCATCCGTTTCATATAAATCAATCGTTGTTTCAACATTCAGCTGGTTGACTAAATTGGTTCCAGCTCTCGGGTGACTCTTTAGATGTTGCATTTGTTCAAGGTACGTATAGTCATTTGGTTCCCAATTTTGTAAAGTGTTTGGCTGATAGAAACGAAGAAGATCTAAGTTTAATAAACTGTCTGAATTGGTCAAACGCTCTCTTGCATGACTTGCTTTTTCTTTTAAAGCTTCTACTTCTTCTTCCGACAATGTCTCGGTTAAATTTTCTCCGGTTTCTGCATCATAAATAGTCGAACCGATAAAGTGATGCGAGGGTGTCAGCACGTTCCCATTGCGCAGTGGAACGAGCTCTTCATTTTCTTCAGAGAGCAAGTCTTGGCCCATGAATAAGTAGTGGTCTGTCTCTACGCCCAATAAGTGCAGTAACGTAGGTAAAAAGTCCACTTGGCCGCCGTAAGTCTCTTTTATCTCCCCATCTGTGTAGCCTGGAATATGGAACATTAAAGGGACACGCTGCATCTGTGCATTCTCAAAATCTCCCCACTCTTGAGGATCCTCACCGAGCAGCGGAGCCAAATGCGGATTCCGCATGTTGGAGGTTCCAAAATGGTCTCCATAAATCACTACAATCGAATTCTCATATAGGCCAGAATCTTTGAGCCAGCTAAAGAATTCTTGCACCGCTTCATCCGTGTACCGAACCGTCTGAAAATATTGATTGACGGTTTCATCTTCAGTATTTGCTTTTGGAATACTCGCATTTTCTTCTTCTAATGGGTACGGGAAGTGATTGGTCAGCGTAATAAATTTGGTGTAAAAAGGCTGCGGCAACTGCTCAATATATTCTGTTGAATCTCTAAAGAACAATTTATCTTTCAGCCCATAATCCAAGACGCGTTCTTCACTCATATCATAGTAATGCGAATCAAAGAAGTAATCATAGCCAAAATTTCTGTACGTATCGTTTCTGTTCCAGAATGTTCCTGTGTTTCCGTGAAACGCTGCCGTCGTGTAGCCCTTTTCTTCAGACAGTATTTTTGGTGTGGCATGGAAGACGTTATCTGATCCTAACACCTGAAACGCGCTTCCTTCCGGCAAACCAAAAAGAGAATTTTCGGCTAGCACTTCTGCATCGGATGATTTCCCTTGACCCGTCTGGTGGAAAAAGTTATTAAAGGAAATGGTCGAGTCATCGTGGTAAATGCTGTTTAAAAATGGCGTAACCACATGTTTCTGTCCATTCTCGTCTTCCAATTCGTAATCAATGACAAACTGCTGCACGCTTTCTACAACCAGCGTAAACACATTTCGTCCTTCCGCAAGGCCAAAATACTCGGCATTCGGTACAGCGTGGTTTTCCCGAGTGAAATTATACACTTCGGTTAAATCCCCTTCATCCGCTTGTGCCCGTACACGGTTATTTTTAACGGTTTGAACCGTATCATAACCGGTAAAAAAGTTTACCCCTAAATATTTCACAATATAATTTCGGTCAAAAGTACGTGTTAAAAGCTGCGGTCGATCCGTTTCAGCCAGCATCAAATTCCCAAAAAGGATGGCAACTCCTGCAATCGTTCCGGCAAATGCATACCGTTTATAAAAGGGTTTCTCATTTACTGAAACAATTTTGGTCTCTTTTTCTTTTGTAAGTCTTCGGACCAGCCAAGTTAAGCCGATAAAATCTAGCCAGTAGAAAATATCCCACGTACGCAGCATAACGAAGAAGCCTTCAATGACCCCGCCGTTTAAGACAGAATCTTCTCCCCCCATGTTTGAAAGAACCGTAGAGAAAGTTAAGAAGTCGGCAAACTCCCGGTAATAGAGCACATTCGCATAGAGCAAGACACTCATTAAGAAATAGATGACCAGTAAGATCCTCGATGCTCGTTTATCGTCTTTAAAGTACAGGGACAGCGACAGTAGAATCATACTGGTAGGTATTGGATTCAGCCATAAAATCACTGTCTGAAAGATGCCTTGTACGCCTAAAGAAAATTCCGCGTAGTAGGCCAGCATTGTCTTTGCCCAAAATAAGACAACAGCCAATACAAATATACCTATTCGTTTATTTTTATTCCATATTTTTTTTGTTTTTTTCATTCAAAATAAGCCTCCTAGAAGCAGTCCTTGATCAAATCAATCCCAGACTACATATCAAGGTTTATTATACATTAAATTAATACTTTACACAATATTTACTGCTAAAATCCGCCCTAAGCCTTAGTTTTTCGAAAAATCGGCTATTTTTCCTTTTGCCGCGGCAGTATAACGGTAAACGTGCTGCCTCGTCCTGGTTCACTTTCTACTCGAATATCCCCGTCATGTATCTCTACTAACTGCTTGACAATAGCCAGCCCTAAACCTGATTCGCCGTATTTTGTATTCTTACGTGATGGATCTGCTTTGTAGTAGCGGTCCCAGATGTCTTCCATTTCCTCTTCCGTCATGCCGACTCCCGTATCCGATACTGAAATTTCAGTCGTTTGTTTTGTCTGCTTGGCTGCAATCCTTATTTCACCATCTTGCGTAAACTGAAGGGCATTTTTTAATAAATTGACAATGATTTGTTTGAAGCGATCGAAATCCGCATAAACCACAATGTCCTCTAAGACCTCTTCAATAATAATCTCATTGTTCGAACCTTTCGCCGTTGATGCCAGCTGCTCTTTAACTTCTTCCAAGGCTTCCAACAGAGGAAACTTATTTTTCTTCAGGACAATCCGATTGGACTGAATGTTTTCATAATCTAAATTCTCATTTACCAGGCGAACGAGACGTGTCGTTTCCTTCCGCATGAGCTGGATACTGCGCAACTCCTGCTTTTCGTCAAACACTCCATATTCCAGCCCTTCCAAGAGCCCATTGATGGTCGTCAGGGGTGTTCGCATTTCATGCGCGACATCTTGCATGAACGTTTTCCGGCGCTCTTCTAAATGTAAGACTTCTTTTCGCCATTCTTTTAACGCTTTAATCATTGTATTAAAGTCGGCGGACAA
>CAZKSU010000071.1:0-9167 GCA_964555455.1 uncultured Carnobacteriaceae bacterium | reverse complement strand
CTTCTCGTTTTTCTGTAGAGAAAAAACGGCTCTTCCTCGAATATTCGCTGGAAAAGCCGTGTCTCTTTTTAATGAGATTTTATTAAATATATTTATCTGTCAAAGCTAAAAACTCATCCACATCGGCATGGACTTGATCAATGGCATCTTGCCAGAAATCAGGCTGCGTTAAATCTACATTCAGATGTTTCTGTGCTAAATCTTCGGTCGTCATACTTGCCGTATCCCGCAATAATGCAATGTATTCGTCTTCGAAAGAAGCGTCTGCTTCTAACGCACGGGCGTAAACACCTAAACTAAAGAAGTAACCAAATGTATAAGGAAAGTTATAGAAAGGCACACCTGTATTAAAGAAGTGCAGTTTCGCTGCCCAAAACATCGGGTGGTATGTTTCTAAAGCCTCTTCATAAGCTTCTTTTTGAGCCGCCAACATTAACTCAGAGAGACGCTCAGCCGTCACAATGCCTTCAAGCCGTTCCTCATAAAAGCTCTTTTCAAAAATATAGCGCGCATGGATATTCATCATCATTGTAGCACTGCGCGCGACTTTTTCGTCTAGTAAAGTAATCTTTTCTACTTCTGAAGCAGCATGGTCAATGGTGGCATCCGACACCACTAATTCAGCAAATGTCGAAGCCGTTTCAGCCACGTTCATTGCGTATCGCTGGTTTAAGAGAGGCAGGTCACGAAGGACCGAGCTGTGGAACGCATGTCCAAGCTCATGGGCCAAAGTAGACACATTGTCTGAAGTTCCAGAGAATGTCATAAAAATACGCGACTGTTCCGACTCCGGCAAATTCGCGCAATATCCACCAGGACGCTTGCCAGGGCGGTCTTCTGCCTCAATCCACTGCTCATCAAAAGCTTTTTGAGAAAGCTCAGCCATTTTCGGACTGAAACTTTCAAAATGTTTTATGATAAATTCAGCAGCTTCCGTAAAGGTATATTCTTTTGCTTGGAAATCACCCAAGTTGACCGATGCCGTCACGTCTAGCCAGCTGAGCTTGTCTAAATCTAACAGTTTAGCTTTGCGCTCGAAGTAGTCGACGATTTTTCCTTTGTTTTTCGAAATGGTTTCCCACATCGTATCTAAAGTTTCAGCTTTCATCCGGTTGTATTCAAGCGGGGGTTCCATGAAATCCTCAATGCCATGCGCTTTCTGATCTTCCAGACGGTAACCGGCTAAATGGTTTAATGTGGTCGCAAATAAATGGTCTTTATCTTTCCACGTTTTTTCCCAGATGTCTAACATTTCATCGCGTTTTTTCGGATCCGTTTCACCGCTCATCTTATTTTCCGCTTGTCCAGCCGAATAAACGTTTACTTTTCCGTTTTCTTTAAACGGTACTCGGATTGTTGAGACAAGTTCGTTGTACATATTGCCCCAGCCTTGGAAACCATCAAGCGATAGGTTATTCAGTAAGGCTTCTTCTTCCGTTGAAAGCAATTTTTGTGATTTCTCACGGATTTCCGCCAGCGCAAATGAAATAGCGTGGAAAGGCTCTTTTTCCAGCATTTGTTCAAACTCAGTTTCGGGAATGTCTCCGACTTTCTTCTGCAGCACAACCAATGTATTGCTTAAATCTTTTGCTAAATTGGCCACGAGATTTAAATTGGTGCGGGCTTTTGCATCCGCAGTATCAGCAGAAGCCAGGCCAGAGATAAAGGTGCGCGCTTCGGAAATTCCTTTAGAAAGGGTTTCATGCTCAGATAAAATCTCTGCAAAGTCGCTGTATGCAGGTCCGTCCTCCGCTGGTCGCCATTCATTCAGACGATTACTGAAGGCCGCATTCTGTTCTTCAAGTTCTGCTATCTTTTTATAAAATTGGGGAGAGTCACTCCCGCCAGGGAAAACCTGATCCATATCCCATGTATTCTTATAACTCATATAGTCAATCCTTTCATCCATTTTTAATGCCATACTTATTTTACATAAAATCTACCTAAAAAACGAATTTTTCAGGTAGAATGGATAAAATACAGATATAGGATGAAATAGAAAATGAACAAAAAGATTACTTGGAAAGATAATGCTGCTTTATTTATGCCTTTTTTAATTATGCTTGTGCTTTATGGGAGCTCTACGATGTCTTATGCATCTCAAAGCCTCGTTTCACCTTTAGACACCATGTTGGCAGGACGGCCGTTTGAACACTTTTTATCGGCGATTGAATTTTCCTATGCGGGCAGTGAAATTTCTGTTGCTTCCCGGGGGTATATTTCTTTTGTCGAATTTTTCATTCGGAAAGGCGCTCATTTTTTCAGTTATTTCTTTTTAGGTTTTTTCTGGGTGCTAGGCTTGCGCAAAAGAGTGCGAGAGGAGTGGCTGATCATTGTATTGGCTATTTTCCTCAGTATAGGCTATGCCGCCTTTGATGAATTTCGGCAAGTGTTTCATCCAGAGCGGACCGGTTTAATGGAAGATGTCCTCCTCGATGCGGCGGGAGCACTCACGGGAATCTTTTTATCCTGGCTTCTGCTCAGGAAGCAAATCATTCGCTAAACCCAAGGGAGATTAAGCAGGTTTTTTTATCCATTTATATTATAATAGGAGCTAACCGAACAAAGGAGGAGTTCATCATGTCTAAAAAAAATAAAGTAAGACCAGAATTTCGGTCAAAATACCGAGCAGAGCTTGTTGAAGTGCCGGATGCGATTCGCCGCTCATCAGGAATTGTAATTAACGGAAGACGCTACAAATCCTTTCTCTTTTCATCTGATGTAGCCACCATTTTATATAGCGATGCGGATGCCGTTTTAGCGGTGTATCCTTATTCCCCTCATCCGACCATTATAAAAGCCTTAAGTATTGTAGCTCCCTCTCCTTTAGTCGCCGGAGTAGGCGGCGGCGTAACGCAAGGCGAGCGCTCCGTGATGGTGGCGCAATTTGCGGATGCCTATGGCTGTATGGGGGTTGTACTAAATTCTGCGGTTACAGCAGAAACGGTTCGTGCAGTAAATGAAGCGATTGATATCCCGATTATTTACACAGTCATTTCAAGACATATGGATATTTCCGAACATATTGAAGCCGGGGTGAACATTCTAAATATCAGTGCCGGCAGACAGACGGCTGAGGTGGTAGGCATTTTCAGAGAAAGATACCCGGATATGCCGATTATTGCGACCGGCGGAAGAACAGACGAATCGATTATGGAAACCATTGAAGCTGGCGCTAATGGCATTTCTTATACACCGCCGACAACACAGCAGGTCTTCCAGCAGAACATGGAAAAATACCGTCAAGCTTTAAGAGAAGAATTAGAATAGAGAAAAGAAAAGCAGCTTAGTCAAATAAGTTGCTTTTTTGTATAGGAGGAGTATTTAAATTCTTCCTAAAGTTTGATATAATAGGAAAGCCGATATCAAACACAGAAAAATTGATTAGAGGAAGTGGAGAAATGGCAGGACATTCAAAATGGAGCAATATTAAAGAACGTAAAGGTGCTCAAGATAAAAAACGTGGTAAATTATTCCAGAAATTAGTGAAGGAAATTTATCAAGCTGCAAAAGATGGCGGTCCTGATCCGGATACGAATCCAGCTTTAAGACTCGCGATGGATAAAGCAAAAGCCAACAACATGCCAAACGACAACATAGATCGTGCAGTTAAACGGGCCACAGACCCGAACGAAAGTGCCAACTACAACGAAATTATTTATGAAGGTTACGGTCCAAATGGAGTAGCTGTTTTAGTCGAAACGTTAACCGACAACACAAATCGGACAAGTACAGGCGTGCGTGTAGCGTTTGACCGCAATGGCGGAAACCTTGGTGAAAAAGGTTCTGTCAACTACTTATTTAACCGTAAGGGATATATCGCTATTGAGCGAGAAGGTTTAGATGTGGATGAAGACACGATGCTCATGAGCGTATTAGAAGCGGGCGGCGAAGATTTAGTGACTTCAGATGAAGTTTTTGAAATTTATACAGAAAGAGAAGACTTTGCGGCTGTTCGCGATGAATTAGAAAAAGACTATACTTTAGCTCAAGCCGAACTGACAATGGTGCCGACAATGTATGTGCCGATTGACGAAGAAAATAGAGAAACATTTGAAAACCTGATTGAAGCATTAGAAGATGATGACGACGTGAATGATGTTTACCATAATGCGCAATTAGATTAGAGAATAATCGTTCAACTTTTTTAAAACCTTTCAAGTCTTTTAATCGGCTGAGAGGTTTTTTGCATTTTTTAAAAGTAATTTCGTGAGATTCGAGAAAAAAGGGTAATTATATATATAAGGAGCTTATTTGAGTGAGCTGAAAATACGGAGAGGTGAAACTATGATTATTGAATCTTTTGCCAGTCATTTAATCAAAAGTGCAAAAGAAGTTGGAACAAGCGATATCCATATCTTGCCCGAAAAAGAACACTTTGGCATCTATTTTCGATTAAATGGGCGGATGGAACAGCAATACACAGTGGCAGAAGACGACGGCAACCGGCTGATTTCTTACTTGAAATATTCAGCGAACATGGATGTAGGGGAACGGCGCCGGCCGCAAAGCGGGTCTTTCGTCTATAAAGGAGAGGAGAGTTTAAACCAAGATTTACGGCTTTCGACGTTAACAAATTACCACAGCCAGGAATCCTTAGTGATACGTCTCCTTGAGCTGCAAGAAGACGTAGCCCAAGAAAAAAGTACGTTTCTGCCAGAAGGGCTGGAGAAAATTAAGCGGCTGATTCACTACAAAAGCGGGCTCATTTTATTTTCAGGTCCAGTCAATTCGGGGAAAACGACCACCATGTACCAGCTGGTGCGGGAAAGAATGGAACAGATGAAGATCCAGGTCATCGCCATTGAAGATCCAGTAGAAATTGAAGAAGAGAGTTTTTTACAAATCCAAGTCAATGAACGCGCGGGCAATACGTATGAAGCTTCTTTGAAGGCGAGTCTGCGCCATCATCCGGACGTCATTATTGTGGGTGAGATCCGGGACGAAGAAACGGCTAAAATGGCGATTCGCGGAGCGTTAACCGGTCATTTAATCATCGCAAGTGTTCATGCGAAAAATGCGGAAGGGGTGCTGGCACGGATGCATGAGCTGGGCATTTCTTATGACATGTTGAATCAGACGCTTATCGCCGTTGTCTTTCAAAAATTGCTGCCGATTTATTGCGGGTTATGCGGTGGGGACTGCAAGCTTTACTGTTCGGCTTATCCAGTAAACCAAAAAAGGGCTGCACTGTACGATATTTTAGAAAGCCAGCAGATTCACAACCTTGCAGTAAAAAATAATCGGCAAGATGAAGTTGTGCGCAAGAGCAATTTTAACCATTTATTAGAGAAGGTGCTTATGTATGGTTTTATTTCGGAAACTACCTATGCCCAATATTATATCCCGTGAGTACGTGAATGAAAAAGGGCTGTTTCTAAAGCGGGTGGGCAGTTTGCTTGAAGAAGGCTACTCTTTAAAAGACGCTTTGCTGTTTTTAGGTAAAATTGAAAATGGTGAAACAAAAAAATGGATCCAAATGATCCAAGAAGGTCTGCTTAAAGGCTATACTTTCCACCATCAGCTGGAAGAGCTGGGGTTTTCCAGTAAAATTTGCGCCCAGATTTATCTCGGGTTACAGACCGGGACTTACGGGCATACGATTGCTCAGTGCGGGGAACAGCTGCTGAATGGGGTAGAAAGACAGAAAAAGTTCAAAGCGCTGACAACTTATCCTACTATTCTGGTTTTGTTTTTATTGGGGATGCTGTTATTGATGCGCCTGCTGATATTGCCGCATATGGAAAATCTCTTTGCGAGTACAGGTTCGACTGAAAACATGTATTCAAATGGGCTGGTCTGGATGGTTTATTATTCTCCTCAAGTCATTTTAGGAAGCCTCTTGGCTCTTCTAACAGGGTTCATGCTGCTGAAAAAAGGCCTAAGCCATCTGACAGTGCTGGAAAAAGCCAATTGGTTTTCAAGATTGCCGTTTTTAAAAAGGTATTTAAAAGACTACTATACCCATTTTTTCTTTTTGGAATGGGGCAATCTTTTTCAAAATGGACGCAGCTTTCAAGAAATCGTCACCATCATGCAGGGCGAGCAGGCGTCACCGCTTTTAAGGGAAACAGGGGAAGTTTTAGCTGCTCAAATGAAGCAGGGAAAAACACTGAATGAATCGCTTGAACAGTTTGCCTTTATCCATCAAGAAGGGCAAGAAATTGTGCTCCACGGAGAAAGTCTGGGAAAGCTCAGTACCGAGATGCTTGTTTATGCCCAATTTTGCGAAAATGAGTTGAATCAACGCGTTGAAAGGTTAATGGAAAAGATGCAGCCAATGATTTTCATATTTGTCGCTTTAATGATTATCTCAATATATGGAGCCTTGATGCTGCCTATCTTCACACTTATGGAGGGATTTTAAATGAAAAAAATAGTAGGAAAACTAAAAAATGAAGAAGGATTTACATTAATAGAAATGACAATTGTGATCTTAGTTATAGCAATTTTATTGATTGTGTTCTTGCCAAACATTTCAAAAGTTAATCAAAATGTGAATAAAACAACGGATAGTGCTTTAGTGCAAACGATAGAAGCACAAAAAATATTGTATAATGCGCAAGAGAATGATAAAGCGGCTGATGTGGAAAAGTTAAGAGCAAGTGGCTATATTACCCAAGAACAGTTTGATGCTTATACTGAATACCAAGCCAATAGGAAACCAGCCGAAGGTAGTTAAAGATGAAAAACGAAGAAGGCTTTACTTTGCTGGAAACTTTGATCGTTCTTTTGGTATCTTCCTTACTTTTAATGGTTCCGACGCTTTCGATGAGTAAGATGGTTGAACGGATGGAAATCGATTTGTTTTTTCGAGAATTAACATCCAATATCACGCTGATGCAAAACCATTCCATTCTTTCTGGTGATCGCACTAAAATCAGTTTCTATGTTGAAAGACGCGGAGACATTATCGATTTTGTTGCTGCTGGGACAAACCATCCTCTCAATCGGAGAATGTACTTAGACAGTCCTCATTACCGGTTTAAGTCACCGAGTTCTGAATATTTTCGATTCAATGGAGGCACAGGAAATATCACTAAATCCGATACTGTTCTATTTTTGACAAGCCAAGGGGAGTATAAATTAACCTACTTACTAGGGAGTGGCCGATTTGATATTAAAGAAGTTAAGTAATGAAAAAGGCTATTTACTGACTGAAAGTCTAGTCGCTTTGTCGATCTTAGCTCTGTTAATCCTTATTCTTTATCCCATAGTAGTGGACTGGCTTGTTTTAGTGGAGACAGAAAAACAGCAAGTCGAGCTCACAAGAGCTTTATACGAAACATCTTTTGCTTGGCCAGAGTCTTCAAAAACTAGCAGGTACGAAGTAGGAGAGACTAAACGGTTATTGAGACTGTCAGATGAAAAGAATACAGTGGATGTGCATATTTATGAAATTGAATTTAAAAAATGAACAAGGGTTTACATTAATAGAAACCCTGCTTTCTTTGCTGATTTCCTCCTTTGTCCTGCTCCTTTTAACAGGCGGAATTCTTCAGACGGCGGCCATCAGAGATACGATCGCTTCCAATGCACAAACAAGCCATCGGAGGGACTTTATCACCGGCGACCGGCAGATTGAGTGGCATATCTTTTTAAACCAATTAGAAAATTATTTACAAGGGACTTACGACCCGCAAATTTCCAATCTAGAATTCTATTTGAAAGAAAAAACTTCAGTCGATACGGGATATCGAGTGGTCCAGTATAGAAGGGATCCCAATCGATTGAATTTTTCTCGAAGAACAGATAACGGGAATCAGCGCATGCTCACTGGAATCAAAGATTTGCAATTTGATGGGGACAACGGCTGGCTGATCCTTGAAGTACAGTTTGATAATGGCGATCAGTTCCGAAACAGAATATGGGTGGAGAGCTGGGCCGGACATGAAGAATTGAAAGAGGAGGGTGAGATTGACGATGAATCCAAGAAAGAAGAACGAATTGGTGAGAAGACACCGGAAAGCCAAACGCCGGAAAGTGAAATTCCAAAAGTGGAAGTAACAGAAGAAGCGCTAATGGAAGAGTCAGCAGTAGAAGAAAAGGACGAAAGCGAATGAAAACATGGTTTAAACAAAATGAAGGGTATGTGCTTATTTCAACCTTGTTTTTTCTGATGCTCAGCGGACTTTTTTCCCACTCGGTCATCCAAGTGTCGAGTAATCATCTTCTCCAATTAAGACAGCTGACAACTGCTTATGAAATGAAAACTGCTCTAAATATGAGTGAAGCCATTTTACAAGGAGAATTCGAAAAAGGAAAAGTGCCCTTAGAAGGCAGTATTCACACTTCCGCTGGTGAAGTAAAAATCAAAGGAAAAAAACAAAATGAGCAGGTCACTTACAATTTCACTTTGCTCAGAGAAAATGGAGATACCTATCGTAAAGAAGTGATCTGGGCCATACCGGCTGCAGAAGAATAAATTTCATGAGAAATGATCGTTTAAATAAGCGGTCATTTTTTGCTTTGTGCTATATCGTGTATAATGAGTGAAAGAAGAAATGAGGAGTGTACAAATGACAATGAAGCATCTAAAAATTGGTTTTCTTGGTTTTGGGAATATGGCGCAAGCAATGGCAAGTGGCTGGGTGAGGCCGGGAAAATTAAATCCTAAACAGCTCTATGCAACCGCCCGAAATATTGAAAAATTGAAAAGAAACACAGAAAAACTTGGGATACAAGCCGTAGCCTCAACCGCAGAAATGATTGAACAAGTGGATGTGGTGATTTTAGCTGTGAAGCCGTATCAAATCCAGGAAGTGATCGAGCCTGTTAAGGAGGCGCTTGAAAATAAAATCATCTTATCGGTAGCTGCGAATTTTACTTACGAGATGTTTAAAGCATTTCTACCGGAAGACTATGCGCACGTCAGTACAATTCCAAACACCCCCGTCTCTATTGGGGAAGGGATTATTATTGTTGAAGAAAAGCACTCGCTTTCTCAAGAAGAATGGGCCACTGTAGAAGAAGCGCTGAATATGTTAGGGCTGGTTCAGCAAGTGCCAACCGAACAATTGAGCATTGGTGGAACACTGGCCGGCTGCGGGCCTGCTTTTGCCAGCATGTTTTTAGAAGCATTAGCGGATGGAGCTGTGAAATATGGCCTTTCGCGAACGGACGCCTACACCTTAGCCAGCCAGATGATGAGCGGCACTGGGAAAATG
>CAZKSU010000070.1:0-9245 GCA_964555455.1 uncultured Carnobacteriaceae bacterium | reverse complement strand
GGCTACTACAATAAAAAAGAAGCCACAGTAATTGACACAACCTTTTCAGCCGTGTCCATCACGTTCAGTTTAGTCGTTATTGGCCAAGTCGGCTTGGCGCATTTATTTGGCCCTTATTACCTGACAGTGACTGCTGCGGGAATTATTGCAGCGGTGATTTTGCCTAAAATTCCGCCGCTATCGAATAAAGAGGAATCCTATTACCAGGGAAATAAACAAGATATAGGGGAAAGAGTACCAAAAGGGTACTCCAATGTCACTTGGGGATTGGAATTGGCTCTCGAAAAAGCAAAGGACAGTTTAAGTGTAAAAGATTTACTCGTAAAAGGGACGACATCGGTTTTAGATCTATGGCTCGGTGTCCTGCCAGTCATTATGGCTTTAGGTAGTTTAGCTTTGATAATCGCAGAATTTACCCCTTTCTTTGAATGGTTAGGTCTGCCATTTATTCCGCTCTTGAAACTATTCGGTGTGCCTTATGCCGCTGAAGCGTCTCAGACGATTATGGTCGGTTTTGCGGATATGTTCTTGCCGTCAGTCATTGCCTCAACTATCCCAAGTGAGATGACGCGCTTTATCATGGCGGCTTTATCGGTCACTCAGTTAATTTATTTATCCGAATCTGGCGCCGTGATGCTTGGGACAAAAATGGATATCAGCTTACTCGAATTATTTATCATTTTTATTGAAAGAACACTGATTACATTGCCAATTATTGCTATTGCAGCGCGCTTTATTTTTATGTAGAGAGGTATCCGCTCATTCGACCAAACTAATTGATCGTTTGAGTGAAGGGATTTCAGGATAAAATTAGAGGGTTTGCATCATAAAAGTAGGTGTATGCGTGAAAATTTAATGTATACCATTATCAAAACTATGAATAGATCACTTATAATATTCAGGTTGAGGATTCAGATGAACCCCTCAGCTCCATACGCACAAAAAGCCTCATGAAGGAATCGCTGATTTCTGAGTGAGACTTTTTATCTCGCCAAAGGAAATAGTAACTAGACCATCGAAGGTTTTCAAGTGGTAAATAATGGCCAGAAGATCTCGTTTTTGAAAAGTATTCTGACAGTTTCTCTAGTAAGCGATGGCATCCGCATTTTATAAATCTCAACTATATCTAACAAAGACAGGTGATTGATCTCCTGTCTTTTTTATTTTTATTGAAAAGGTAACATTAAACTATTTTCTACATTTCTTTTATTTTTTTGAAACTATTTCAGTGTAAGATACGTATATATTAACGACAGGACGAAAGGGGAGGTCGTTTGAAGAAAGAAGCGCAATGGATTAAACAGATTCAAAAAAATGGCAATCGCAAAGCGGCCGACCAATTGATCCGGCATTATTATGATGAAATTTACGCGTATATCTTTAAACAGCTTTTGGATAAACATCAAGCCATGGATCTTACGCAAGAGATTTTCATTACCGTTCTGCAGAGTATTCATACATATCGTGCCGAAAAGGCGAGCTTTCGAACTTGGTTATACAGGGTGAGCACCAATAAACTAATTGATTATTACCGGAAAAATGCTCGTTTACCAGAGGAGGAAAGTCTTTCAAATCAGGTGATTTCAGATAAAAAAGAATGGTTTGCTGATTTTGAAAATAAACAGTTGCTGGATAGAATCAACCATTATTTAACAGGCATTGAATTCATGAGTCAGCAAGTCTTTCGGTTAAAGGTCTTTGGCCATTACTCTTTTAGAGAAATCGCCGGGATACTCTCCGCATCCGAATCGACAGTAAAATCGAAATATTATCGTCTGCTAAAAAGAATACGGGAGGAGTTTGGGGATGAATATGAATAAACCAACGTTAGAAGAAAAAAACCAAGCGATTGAATCGATTCTTTCCGAGGGCTTACAACAGCCAGAAGGAATCAGAGATTTTTTTACACGAATGTACCGGACCTTTGGATTAAAGCATCTTTTCTTTAATGTGCATCAATCCATTGCCATCGCGCTATTGATTGTTGCAGGTGTTGTTTTGATGCTGTCAGTGAATATGTCTCATTCTGGCTATGCCACAGTATTTTTAGTCTCTCCCTTGTTTTTTGTGCTAGTTGTTAGTCTGACAGAATGGATGGAACAGAAAGATACCCTTTATGAATTGAAGAGGACTTTCAAATATACCGTTAAAGATATGGCCATATTCCGAACGCTGTGCTATTCACTGATCAGCGTTTTCCTTTCAGTTATTTTGAGTCTCATCTATTCCAAGCGATTAGACAGTTTGCGGACACTTGCCATTGCTTTCAGTGCGCTGTTTCTGTGCACTTTGCTCACCATTGTGATTACAAGGCGGTTTAACCATCGCTATAGCTATTTAACTTCTTTCAGTATGTGGGGTTTGGTGAATGTTGTGCCTGTATTACTGTTGGGTAAGCGGTGGGAAGTATTTCTTTCGCGAATCCCGTTAAGCCTTACGTTGCTTGTCAGTGTCGGTTTGATTTATTTATATATAAAAGAACTCAAACAAATCATTCATATGAAAGATAGAGAGGTTGGATATGATGTTGCAGGTTAATCAAGTCACCAAAAAATACAAAAATTTTGTAGCTCTAGAGGATATCAATTTAGAATTCAATAATGGGGTCTATGCTTTATTAGCTCCCAACGGGGCAGGAAAGACCACATTAATTAAAATGCTGACAACCCTTCTTTTTCCGACAAAGGGGGAAATCCTTTGGGAAGGAGAAGAGATACAAGGGCTGGATGAGAACTATCGAGAAATCATTGGCTATCTCCCGCAAACATTTGGCTACTATAAAAATAATACGCCTCGCCAGTTTTTATCTTACTTAGCGGCTTTAAAAGGAATGGAAAAAAGCCAAGCAAAAGAAGAGATTAGAGAATTGCTCATTGAGGTGGGCTTAGAGGACGTGATGGATCAGAAGATGCGCAAGTTTTCGGGAGGAATGATCCAGCGCGTAGGGATTGCGCAAGCGTTATTGAACAATCCAAAAATTATCATTCTGGATGAACCAACCGCAGGACTGGATCCAAAAGAACGCGTTCGTTTCCGCAATATGATTTCACGCCTTTCTGAAAATCGAATTGTTATTTTATCCACTCATATTGTTTCAGACATCGAAACGATCGCTAATCAGGTGATTATGATCAAAGATCGCCGCTTATTTAGCCAAGATACGCCAAAGCATACGTGTGATTTGTTAGCAGGAAAGGTCTATGAAACCTGGGAAATTGATAAGCTGGATGTTCCTCATATTTTGTTGACTCAGCGACAAGAAGGAGCCCAAACGTTAGTCCGGTTTGTGGCAGAAAAAGAGTATCAAGGGGATGCAAAGCTTGTCGAACCCACATTAGAGGATGTCTTCTTATATGTCTATCATGATGGGGTGTAAGGGATGACCGTATTTAAATTTGAAGTAAAGAAACTAGTGTCTTCTGTGAGCCTTTGGATTTTACTCTTGGTTTTCTTTGCCTTTAATCTTTTTTTGATTAGCACAACACGGTGGGATCCTTACCCAGACTTCGTCGGCGAAGTCGCAAAGACGACAGGCATTGTGCTGGATGAGGCCTTTAGCGAACGATTAAAAAACGTGTCAGTAGACGCTGCAGACGAGGAATGGCTTGATTCTTTAAAAGAAGATACATCTCAGCTTGTCGACCACTTTGATCATTACGACATCACTGAGGTCGGCGAGCAGTACATCAACTACTTAAACGCAATAGACAACGAAAAGCTACCAGAGTCGGTTGAACAAAAAATACAAGAGAAATATGCAGAGATGCAGCAAGTTGTGAGAGAAAAAGGGCAGGAAGATGAAGCTCTTTCTTTATACCATGCATCCGCTACGACGACTATGCATGAAAATCTGTTTGATACCATCTTCGGCTGGCTGCTTGTTGAGGGCATCCTACTTTCTGTCTTACTTGCGCTTCTTTCAATCGGCTATGAAAAGGGGAATGAAACAGAAGCTTTTGTTTTTACAACAAAAACGGGGCGAAATCTCGTCGCAACAAAACTAGGGGCTTCTCTGTTAGCCGGGTTCAGCATCTATCTCTTCTTAACGGCCGCAACCTTGCTGGTCTACTTTACCTTGCATGATTATAGTGCCATTTGGCATAGTTCTGTTTCCAATATCTTCAATTTTCGACAGGACTTAATCGCTGGTTACCGTCCCTTTGTCACTTGGCAAAGCCACACCATCTTGACCTATTTATTGAGCAAAATTGGGGTTGCCCTAGGATTATTTACTTGCTTTATCCTGCTGGCTTTTATTGTCGAACTAAGGATACGGAACAGCTACCTTAGTTTTATTGTGACTCTTGTTCTTAACGCCTTATTGGTTGTTATCCCGCTGGTGTCTTCAAATATTTATCTTAGCTATTATATAACGCTGAGTCCGGTGTGGTTATGGCTAAAGCATACGCTGTGGTTTACAGATGGTGACATCGATATTTTGTGGCGCCACTTTGAATGGACGGGGAGTTTCTTTTCCATCCTTTTCCTGTTGCTAGGTGCAGTCACTGGGTTTAATCGATTTAAAAGGAGAGATATTTTATGAAGATTATTTGGTATGAACTGAAGAAAATATGGAACTGGAAAATTATAGGGCTCCTGATTCTTATAGCGATTTTGTTCTATCACATGTTTTTATATTATCCGATTGAACATTTTCGGTCCAATCATCCGCATATAGAAGGGCACGACTTGGCAGTTGAGATGACCGAGAGGTACGGAACAACTCTCTCTGAAGACGAGCTGGAAGAATTCCTGCAGGAGGAAAAATATATCAACGAACGAGAATTTGAAACCATTGTCGAAACCTCCCCGGTGTTTGAAGAAGCAGGAATAGTAACCTTTGAAGATTACCAATCATTAAATAACAAATTCTTTGAAGGTTCTGAAGAACTGACAGCTGAAGAGGAGGAAGCCTTAGACATCCTGCATAATGACGAACAGACAGATTATAGCCTCTATAAAAGGGATAGAATAAACGCCATCATGGAAGATCAATCTTATACATACGGATCGAATAGTATTTTGGATAGTTATACATTTGAGACGACGGTCAATTATATTGGACAATTAGCTGTTCTGACTCTTCTATTATCTCTTGTCCTTGTTTCACCCCTCGTGGTTAAGGATCGGACGAGAAATATTCATTTTCTTCAATATACCTCAAAGAACGGCCGGAAAATATTAAAACAGCAACTCATCGCTGTTTTATTGTCCGCCGTCGTCCTGACTACAGTCGCTGTGATCGTTTTTGGCAGGCTGATTTTAAGAAATGATCTATTGGTCTTTTGGAATAATGGGGTGGATTCCTTTCTTAACTCTCGCATGAGCGACATGTGGTTCCATTTAACCTTTGGTGAATATATTTCGCTGGCTCTTTTATTGATTTATTTCTTGAACATTAGTCTTGTTCTGCTGGCTTTTGTTATTTCCAGATACAGCCAAAATAGGATTTCAATGATTATGAAACTGATTCCTTTATTTGCAGTGTTTGCTGCTTTTGGTTCGGCGTTATTCAACTGGATGTTGAGTCCTTCTAACCGGCTGTATCGATTACTAAGTCTGGTAGGACTCGAGGGAATCCTCACAGCAGTGCTATTCGTCATAGCGGCCTCCCTAATGATTTTCAGCCTAAAAAGAGAAAAAAGAATCGATATCTATTAACTCTAAGTGTACATTTAAATCCTCTTTTTCGTGAATGCTTCATGCATTTCATTATGTTTTTTTATAAATAACGCTTACAATAAGCGTGACAAATGTTCTGCACACCTATTCTATTAAAGGAGGAGTTAAGATGGTTATATTAGCAATCATTTTACTGTTATTGGTTGGGGTAGTCGCCTTTTTAAATATGGACATGATTCCAATTAATCTTTACTTTACCAGTATTTCAATTCCATTATGGTTAGCGATTGTCGGTCTGATTTTAATCGGTATGCTGATCGCCGGACTATTAGCACGTGCGAGCAGTGCGCGTAACAGAGAACTGTTAAAAAACAAAGAGAAGGAACTGGAACGCTCCGAGGCAGAACGTGAAGAAGCGGTGAATCGAGCGAAACAAGATGCTGAGACTCAGATAGCACTGGAGAGAAAAGAAGCTGAAATACAACGACTCAATGAACAAATTTCTTCAGATCAAGAGAAGGATAGCGTATCTGTGAATAAAAAAGTGATCAAAGAAACGCCCAGAGACCCTCAGTACCGGGACAACACAGAGGAGAAAATACGGGTGAAAGAAACCAAGGTAGAGAGACCGGAAGAAAACCAGTAAGAAAAAAAGAATGTCATAAACTGAACAAAAAAAAGCCGCGACTTAAAGCGGCTTTTTCTTTTTGTTTCATTGTATTCAATTTCTAGATGGCCGATTTAAGAGTCTAATGTATTGCGTTTGGCAATTCATTTGCATCATGTTCTTCTCTGTCTTTGCCTTCAGAGATCAACAGATAACTCGCCAAAGACCTTATCTTCTTCCATTTCTTATAAACAGTTGAAATGAATCTTGTTTTTGGATTAAACTAGACGTTGTGACAATAAATTTTTTTGCGAAATTATTAAGGAAGAAGGAGTAAGAAAAGATGAACGAATCGAGTAAAAGTACAAACAAAGGCTTTTTCGGAATGGTTGAACGGGTCGGTAATCGGTTGCCCCATCCCGTGATACTATTCGTTATTTTAGCTGTTGGAATTATTGTGATTTCCGAAATCGTCGCGCGATCGGGTATAACGGTCAGTTACACAGACGCGGCAGGAGAAAACGTAGTGGTCGAAGCCGTTTCTTTAATGACAGGCGACGGGCTAGCTTATATCTTCAATTCAGCGGTGTCAAACTTTACAGGATTTGCCCCTTTAGGAACGGTATTGGTGGCGATGCTGGGTGTAGGGGTTGCTGAATGGACAGGTTTAATTGGAACAAGTTTAAAAAGACTCTTAAACTATGTACCGACTAGCTTGTTAACAGCAACGGTTGTTTTTGCAGGTCTGATTTCAAACATTGCGACCGATGCGGGTTATGTGGTGGTTGTCCCGCTTGGGGCTATTGTGTTTGCGGCAGCCGGGCGGCACCCGATTGCTGGATTAGCGGCAGCCTTTGCCGGGGTTTCTGGCGGATTCTCTGCCAACTTGATGTTCGGCCCAATGGATGCCTTGCTTGCCGGGATTACAAACGAAGCATTGACTTCTGCAGGCATTGACTATGAGGTGGCAGTCACAGCCAACTGGTACTTCATGATTGCTTCCACCATTGTTTTAACTATCGTAGGGACTTACGTCACGGATAAAATTGTTGAACCCCGACTCGGTGAGTATACGGGCGATTATCAGCCGGACGACGAGCCGATTACGCAGGATGAAAAAAGAGGGATGCGCAACGCGCTGATTGCTTTGTTTGTTTTCTTAGGGATTATGGCCTTCTTGACGGTTCCTGAGAATGCGCCGCTGAGATCTCTGGATGAAGCGACTGGTCAAATGACATTGGACCACTTCTTAGCGAACGGCCTATTATTTATGATTTTCTTATTATTCGCCATTCCTGGCTATTTTTACGGCCGTACCACCGGAAAAATCAGCACCTCGCATGATTTAGTGCAAGGGATGTCGGAGGCGATGAGCTCAATGGGCGGCTATCTCGTCTTGGCTTTCTTCGCGGCTCAGTTTATCAATTATTTCTCTTATACCAATTTAGGAACGATTTTATCGGTCAGCGGAGCTGACGTATTGGAAGCGATCGGTTTTGTGGGCCTTCCGCTCATCTTAGGCTTTATTCTCGTGACTGCGTTTATCAACATGTTTGTAGGCTCAGCTTCTGCGAAATGGGCGATAATGGCGCCTATCTTTGTGCCTATGTTATATGAGTTAAATATCTCACCAGAAATGACCATGATGGCTTACCGTATTGCGGATTCATCGACAAACATTATCTCGCCATTAATGAGTTATTTTGCGATGATTATCGTATTTGCTCAACGTTATGACAAGAAGAGCGGGATTGGGACATTGATTTCAACGATGTTGTCCTATTCCATTGCCTTCTTAGTGACATGGACTCTGCTGCTTGTTATCTGGTACTTCCTAGGACTGCCTCTTGGACCTGGAGCGCCCGTCACCTTATAATGAATCGATTGTTCATGTAAGCAGGAGAGATGAACCTCCAAACTCCATAGCAGCAAGAAAGCTCCTCTCAGGACACACTTAGTCCTGAGGGGAGCTTTTAGCATCGATTCTTTTATTCAAACGAGACCGCTTCGAGATCATTATAACCAGCGGATGCGGTTTGGTGAATTGCAGGAATAGAGTAAATGGTTCGAGGTTTTGCGAGGTCGAAGAAGTTTTGTAAAATCCGTTCCCCAACAGGAAACAGTTGATTATAAGCTTCCGGATGAAACTGTACCCCATAGATCAGCTTTTCTTTATGTCTGACCGCTTGGGCTGCGCACATCTGAGAAGAGGCGAGGAGTTCAAAATGATCGGGCATTTCTTTGACTTCCTCCAGATGATATTCATAAGCCTTGAAGGGGTTATGTATTCCGTTGAAGAGCGGATCTTGTCGGCGCATAGTAATTTCTACAAACCCTTCTTCTCTGATATCTTCCTCATGTTCCGAAGGCTCGAACATTCGGCCTAAGACTGCTCCATGAGCCACAGAAATCAGCTGGTGGCCGAGACAGATTCCAAACAGAGGAACCTCTGCCTCCCGTATCATCTCGATCTCAGCAGTGTAGGCATCTTTTTCTACATCGCCTGCGTAAGTGAGGCGGCCGGTCAAGTAAATCATGTGAGGATCAATGGCTTTTATTTTTTCTCTTGAAATGTCTGTATAGTGAAGGATTTCAAAGGAGATGTGTTCTTCATGAGACAAGGCTCCCTGTATTCGCAGAGCAAACCCTAAGTTGTTTCTGTCTTTTTCATTATTGATAATCAGTACTTTTGTCATAATAACATCGCACCTTTCCTTTTTTGTATGTTTTCGAGCGTAATTTTACAAGGATGATGTCACATCTTATGACGATCTTGAAAATAACTGTTCTCGGTCAACCACAGCAATCGCTTTGGTTGTAAGAAATATGCGGCCCTTTCGATTGCATGAAAGAGATGAACTCACTTAAAAAAGAAAAAATACAAATACACCGAATGGTCCAGTGTATTTGTAGAAATGAGTGTAAAATTTTACAATCTCCGAATGACCTCCGCTTCAGAAGGGAATGGACAAGACGAAGATTGGCTCGAAAGAAAGTTCATAAACAACCTGCAATA
>CAZKSU010000069.1:0-9676 GCA_964555455.1 uncultured Carnobacteriaceae bacterium | reverse complement strand
AAAACCATCCACATTCGCCGTATAAAGAATATCCATTGCGTCGATGATCATCGCGCTATCGGAAGCATTCTTACCGTGCGTATAACTATATTGTTGAATCGGTGTAATGGAATTATCAAGTAAAATTTCTTTCCATCCATTATTTCGAGTGCTGGTCCAGTCGCCGTAAATTCGGCGGTATGTTGTCACGCCATAATTGGACGCTTCATCGAAGATAATATTGATGTACTTTGGAGAAACATTCTCTGCATCTACCAAGACAGCATATTGCTGTTCTTTGCTCATTAATAGGTCACCTCTTTCTTTTTTTTTTTCGTTTTTTATTCAGGCTTTGCTTCAAAATATCTGTTCAATACGAGAAACAAGTCAAAAAATAAAAGATTGTTTTCGATTGAAAACAACCTTTTACAGTATAACACACATTGTTTTTTAAATCAGACCACAGCTGTTTTTTGTTCCAAAATGGGAAGGAGGCGCTTGGCTAAAAGGATCCCGATAGCCAGTTTTAAAAGGTCACCCGGAATAAAAGGAATAAAACCTGCCATCAAAATACCCGTGAGCGTCAAATGGCTTCCCATATAGACGTTTAAGATAAAGGCCATATATGCTAAGCCGATCATGTACGTGACGGAAAAATTCAGCATACCTGACACCACCAAGTGCTTCATCTTTGTCGCTGTGTATTTGTTCAAATAACTTGCCTGTAAAGCGGCAGCCGGAATAAAGGCGAGAATAAAACCAAAAGAGGGCAGCAAAACAGTCTGCAGACCGCCTTGGAAACCTGAAAAAATAGGCAAACCAGCAAGTCCGCCGATTAAGTAAGCAAAAGTCGCAATCGTTGCATTTCTAGGACTTAAAAAATAGCCGATCAATAAGACAGCCAGTGTTTGCAGCGTAATCGGCACAGGGCCAATCGGTACCGCCAGCTGGGAGAGAACAATCAGGAGGGCGAGCAAAATCGCCGTCAGCGTAATATCTTTTGCTTTCATTAAATGAACAGCTCCAATCTGTAAACGTACTTAGATTATACAGATTCTGCAAAGTGTTTACAATTTTTCAAAAAAGCTGCCTATCAAAGCAGCGCTTCTAATTGATCGCAAACCTCCTGAATATCTACATGTGTGGTATCAATCAGGACACTGGCCCCTTTTTTGAGCAGAGGCAAGACATGTTTGTAGCTATTGATAATTTCTTGGCGCTCCTTTTTCGTCTTCCCGTAAGGATTTGTTTGCCGTTTTTCAATCCGGTCCAGCATCGTTTCAAGATCGGCAGTGAATAAAATGACTTCGTCAAAGGCTGGATAAAATTGCCCCTGGCTGGATTCGGTGCCTGCCAAAATAAGATGGCTCTCTTGATGCTGTTCCAATAAACGCTTTACTCTGGCTTCATCGAATAATCGTTCACTGTCTTGATAACGCATATATCCGGCATCCAAATCCACCGTGCGGAACCCGCGCTTGCTCATCTCACTCAGAGCACTGGATTTTCCGACACCCGATAAACCGGTAATAAAAAGAATCGTCATATGCTGTGCTCCTTTCTAATTAGGAGGTATGAATAAGGGGAGATCGGGTGCAGAAAACGTAAAGAAAACAAACATCCCTGCAAACAAGACCAGCAGCAAAACCGATAAAATCAAATAAATCGTCCTTGACTGGACCACCTTATAGATATGAATGGCGATGAGTTGGGCGATAGGGACACCGAGGAATAAAGAGCCGATATCAATAATCGAAGACTCCGTTTCCAGGGCATACACCCAAGTGTAGTACCAGCTGACAATGAACAACATGGTGATAAAAATAGAAGCAGTCCCGGCTATCAGCCATTTAGTCAGAGAGAGCTTCTTTTTATTTCTGAAAATCAAATAGCCCAGACCCCACCAGAGCAAAAGCGGCCAGAAAACCAGTTTTAGATGCTCCCAAATGCTTTCATTGATGGGCGTGAAGACACCGACCAGTGGGTTTTCACCCGCCCACTCATAGAGAAAGTGAAGGGGAATGGACAGCAAACAAATGACAAGAATGCCGATCCAACTGTAGGTTTGGACAAAACGTTTGTCCTGATCTGCTTGTGCTTGCATAGAAATCATCCTTTTCAGCTCCTTTATCTTTTTCGCTACATTAATCATAAGGCGTTTTACACTGAAGACCTATTAAAATGACTTTTATTTTAATCAAAATTGACCAGGCATTTCAGAGAGGCCAGGCTCCATTTTGTGGTAACTTCTAAGTAAAGAAAAGGGCGTGACGAAATGAAAAAAAATGTTTTCCTGCCCATCCTTTCCCTCCTGTTTCTCATGGGATGTCAAAGGGCAGAAGAAACGAAGGACGTAACAACTCCGGAGCCGACAGAAGAGGAAAATGCGGCTGAGCCTATCGTGTTGGCTGAAAATCTCAAAATCCCCTGGTCCATTGAAAAAGACAACGATACCTTTTATCTCACGGAAAGAGAAGGGGCAATTGTCAAGATAGATAAGGAGGGAGCGGAACGACAAGCCGTTGCACTCGAGCAAGACCTTTCCCAGGAAGCAGAAGCCGGTTTATTGGGTTTTGTTTTAGCTCCTGATTTTTCAGACGATCCGCAAGCTTTCGCTTACTACACGTACGAAGGAGAAGAGGGGCCTGAAAACCGCATTGTTCGGCTGGAAATTTCAGATAATACCTGGACAGAAACAGATGTGCTGTTGGACAATATCCCCAGCGGATCCGTGCATCACGGAGGGCGTCTAGCGATCGGTCCAGACGAAAAATTGTATGCCACTACAGGAGATGCCTCTGTTCCAGACTTGGCGCAAGATTTGCAGTCACTGGCGGGAAAGATTCTGCGGCTAAATCTGGATGGAACAATTCCTGCAGATAACCCATTTGAAAATTCTTTGATTTACAGCTACGGGCACCGCAACCCGCAAGGCCTGATCTGGCTGGATGATGGTGCGATGTTTGCGAGTGAACACGGCAATCAGGCCAATGATGAAATCAACCAGATTGAGCCCGGCAGAAATTACGGCTGGCCAGTAATTGAAGGAACGATGGAAGCAGAAGGAATGGAAGCTCCGATCTATACTTCGGGACCGGATACCACTTGGGCGCCATCGGGTATTGGCCAAAACGAGGAAAAGATATATGTCGCTGCTCTGCGGGGACAGGCCCTTTTAGAAATGGATGTAGCCACAGATGAAATCCGGGCAATCCTTACAGATTACGGGCGGATTCGGGATGTGTACATCGAAGAAGAAAAGTTGTACTTCGTCACGAATAATACAGATGGCCGAGGCGATCCGCTGGAAACGGATGACCGTTTGATTCAGCTGAATTTAGCGAATGTTGAGTAAAAAAAGCCCTTTTCGTTTGGATAAAACGAAGAGGGCTTGTTCTACTGATTGGTCAAGACTGAATGTCGCGTCTGTTGTATCCGATAAAACCGAAGAGTGCAAACAGGACACCAAGGCCTGATAAAATACTCATGACCGACCAATCGATCGATTCATGCGGGTACTCGGGAATATGATGAAGCGCGGAGAAGCCGTTTAACCAAGAAGGAAACTCCAGTAAGTCACCTAAATACAAAACGATAAACATAAGGAGGATATACAGCCAGGAGAGTAACGTAAATTTTGGCAAAGCGCCTACAAGCAGAACAGACAAGCCCAACACTAGAAGAATCGCCGGCAGATAGACCAGTGTGGATTCAATCAGTTGATCGAGTGCCATCGGATTTTCAAGCACCCTTGCGGATGTGGCATATAAACCGAGGGCAGTACCCAGCTGCATCAAGAGCACAGTGCCTAACGCAAAAGAGAAATAAGTCAGCAAGAGGTTATTTCGAGAAACGGCCCGCGTGTAAAAATGTTCCACTCGGCCGGCTGACTCCTCCCCCTTCAAGCTATGGAGAATAGTCACTCCGGGAATCAATGAAAAAATGGTCATAATCTGAATGAGCAGCGTGACAAACTGTTCGGTGATTGTTCCGCCTGAACGATTCTCTAAAAAGACTTGGACAATTTCCATATTTGAAAAATATGTTTCCATTTCTCCGAGAATCGCTCCAAAAGCAGCGCTTAATAAGAATATCAACAAAAACCAGCCGATGACTTTTCCACGCTCGAGAGTCCACACCAAACCGGGAACGGTTTTCAAGAAGGCAGAAGCTCTACCTTTGCCCGCTCGGTTAGGTAAAATACCCGCAAACATGTCGCGCCGAGCGCGCAAGTAAAAAGCGAGAACTACAAACAAAACTGAACCGCCGGCTAAGACAAAAACAGGCAGCCAATTGTCATCAGCGAAGACTCCTGTGCGCGTTACCCAACCTAGGGGTGAAAACAAGGAAAGTGTTTCATTTTGAACATCCCCAATCACTCGAATTGCATAAGAAAGAAGCAAAAATCCAATCGACAGGGCAGTTGTGCCATACGTTGTATCCGAAAGCTGAGCAGCAATCGCTGTAAAAGAAGCAAATAGAAAACCCGTTACACCAAGTATGGTGCTATACAACAAGGAACTTTCAAAGGTAAAAACCTCTGCTCCGAATGCAGTAAGCCCAATCGTCAAAAGAAACACAGTTGCAAAATTTACAAGAAACAATAAACTTAAACTGGCAACTAAATAAGACAATTTCCCGACGGGGAGAGATTGGACAACTTCTAAACGTCCTTCTTCTTCATCTCCGCGAGTGCTTGCTTTCATCACTAATATATTCATAATGGCTGCAGCAATCGCTGTAAAAAGCAGCATCTCTGTCGCATAAATAACGGCCACATTGTAATCTGCCACCGCATAATTCGCGCCAATCAAAGCGCTCATAGCCGGATTCTCCATCGTCAAGGCATAGCCTAAAATGTCGTCTGGGGTGGTGTAAATTCCGGGATAGAGAAAAGCAACCGCTAACGAGATGCCGACAATGCCTGTCATCCATAAAACGATTTTCAGACGATGTTGCCGGAAAAGCAGGCGGATCAAGCGCCGTGTGCCTTGAAAATAGTTATTTATCATTTGCATTCACACTTTCTTCGCTGTCTTCATAGTAACGAATAAAGAGATCTTCCAGTTTTGGCGGCATGCTCTGCAGCTGCAGCACGCCATGCCGGCTAATCCATTGCACGACTTCATTCGTATATTCCGTATCCACTTGGAAAGTGGCTTTGTTTCCGTCTTGCTCAATTTGATGAACCCCTTGAAGCTGTTGGAGCCCTTGAAGCGGTTCTTTGGTTTCGACTTCAAAATGCATCCGCGTTAAATGCCTTAACTCGTCAAGCGTACCTGTTTCAATAATGGAACCTTGACGGATAATCGACACACTATCACAGAGCTGTTCGACTTCTGATAAGATATGGCTCGACAACAGAATCGTCTTGCCTTCTTTTTTTAATTGCAAAAGATGCGCTTGGAATTTTCGCTCCATCAGAGGATCCAGCCCCGAAGTCGGCTCATCCAGGATATAGACCTCGGCATCCGCCGCAAAAGCAGCAATAATCAGAATTTTCTGCAAGTTTCCTTTCGAGTACTCGCGGCATTTTTTAGTGGGATCAAATTCAAATTCTTCCATCAATTGAGCGCGTCTTTCGGTATTGACTTTTTTATTGCGCATATCCAAAAGCAAATCAATCACTTGTCCGCCGGTTAGATTGGGCCATAAATTGGCATCACCCGGCACATAGGCGATATCTTCATGGATGCTGACCGCTTCGTTCCATGCGTCTTTGCCAAAGATCGTCACGTCACCGCTGTCTGCTTTCAGCATCCCGAGCAGGACGCGGATAGTCGTCGATTTACCCGCTCCATTGGGTCCGATAAAGCCATGGATTTCACCTTCTTTTACCTGCAGATCGACTTGATCTAAGGCTTTAAATTTTCCGAAGGATTTGGTTAAATGGTTTACTTCAATCATACTCATTGGGGCAACTCCTTTTTTAGTTATAAAATACTTTTCTGAGCGTCGTTAAAAAGGCGTCAAATTCTTCCCACAGCTGTTCAAAATGGTCATCAGGAGAGGGGGTCGTTTTAAAATAGTCGGCCAGCTGGCTGAAATAACCTTCAATGGAAAGCTCAATAATTTTTGAGGCTTCTTTTGGATCGACTTCTTCCTTGAACAGTTCGGTATTCATTTCTTGGTTCTGAGTCATCTTCTCCGAAGTTTCTGCGATCAAACGCTGAAATTTTTCTTGATAAGCGGGCGTTAAGGTGGTTAATTCTTTGAACAGCACCGTAGATAAAAAATGGTTGACTTCCGGATGCTGCTGGTAGTAGCGGTATTTTATCTTGGAATTATTCGACATCCGCTCAATTAAATCCGTCGCAGAAAAATCGATTTTGCTAATGTATTCTTCCATTATGACCGTAAGCGAGTAATCGATCAGATAATAGTAGAGGCCTTTTTTATTTTTGAAATAATAAAAAAGCGTGCCCTTGCTGATGCCGGCCTGTTCCACAATTCGATTGGTCGAAGCATCCTTAAAGCCTTTATCCGCAAAGGTTTGGAGTGCGGCTAAGCGAATACCGTCTTGCTTTTCTGGCTCTAATTTTTCAAGTTTTTCAATCACATGTATTCACCTCCTGACAATTTGACTGCCTTGGTCAAATAAATTATAGCATGTATTGACCAATGTGGTCAATAATTGTCGAGATGATTTGACCAACCGTCAGAGGATGCTTTACTGGCTGCTGGAAAATCTCCTATCGCTATCAGTAGCGGGGAGTCTCAAATTTTCGATAAGATGATTCAAAGACTAAAAAAGAAGGGGATAGTATGCAGAAAAAGAAATGGTGGGAAAAGGCGATTGTTTACCAGATCTATCCGCGGAGCTTTAATGATTCGGATGGCGACGGAATCGGAGATATTGAAGGGATCATTCAAAAACTGGATTACATAGAAGCCTTGGGCGTCAATACCCTTTGGATTAACCCGATGACGGAGTCCCCGCAAGACGACAACGGGTATGATACGACTAATTATCGGAACATTGATCCGCTTTTTGGGACGGATGAAGCAGGGGAGCGGTTAATTAAGGAAATTCATCAAAGAGGGATGAAGGTCATCTACGATTTCCCGCTCAACCATACGTCTGATCAGCACCCATGGTTTCAAGAAGCGCTGAAAGGAAAAGACAATCCTTACCGCGACTACTACATTTGGGCGGACGCTCAAGACCATGAAGCTTACCCCAACAATTGGCTGGCCGCTTTTGGCGGTTCAGCCTGGAGTAAAGAGCTGAATGGCGACCAGTATTATTTGCATCTCTTCAAAGACTCGATGCCGGATGTCAACTGGGACCATCCGCCGCTGCGAGAGGAAATGGCTGAGATTCTCAATTATTGGATTGAAAAAGGGATTGACGGCTTCCGGCTCGACGCCTTTAATTACATAGATGTGGATAAAACCTTTCCAGACCATCCAGATGAAATGGGGGAAGGCCAGGATATGAATGAGAACGGAGAGAAAATCCAAGACTATTTATCGGAGATGAATGAGGCTATTCAGCACCAAGAAAGAGAGGTCTTTATCATCGGTGAAGCAACAGGCGCAGATCTGGAGATCACCAATTGGTACACCGAGCCGAACCGGAATATTGTCGATAAAATCATTACGATGGATTATTTCCAAGAAGAGGAAGACAAGCTGGATCCATCCGTCCCGGCCGATTTGCAGTATATTCCGTTGGATTTTAAAGCTTTTACAGACGTGCAAGAAGCCTTTCAAAAAGGGCAGAAAGAGAAAGGCGGTCCGTTGCTTTATTGGTCGAATCACGACCTCCCGCGTTCTCTGCACAGATATGGGGAGACAGAAAACTACCGGGACAATACGGCAAAAATGATGGCCGCCATGCTGTATTTGCAAAAGGGCATTCCCATTATTTACTACGGTGAAGAAATTGGAATGAAAAACGTGGCCTTTGATGATCCAGCAAATGTCGAAGATGCAGGGATGATGGATTTCTATCAGCAAGCAAAAGAAGCCGGTTGGGACCATCAAAACATCATGGACCACGTCAATTTGTCCAGCCGTGATGCGGCCCGAGGCATTATGCAGTGGGATGCAAGCGAGAAGGTGGGGTTTACTGATGGCAACCCTTGGACCCTTTTTAACCGCGAAGAGAAATATAATGTCGAAGAGCAAGAAAAAGATGAAAAAAGCATTTTGAATTTCTATAAAAAATTGCTCCATTTAAAGAAAAAAGCCTTGTTTCAAGAGGGGGCCTATGAAAGGCTGGAAACAGAAGAACAGTCGGTGTATGCGTATAAACGAAAATGGAAGGAAAAAGAAGCCCTCGTTTGCAGTAATTTTTCAAAGGAACCAGCCATACTGCCGCTGACTGAAGAGTGGACGGCTGAACAGCTTGTCTTACAAAATGAAGGCAACAGCGTGACAGAGGGATATCTTGAATTGGCCCCTTACGGAACGGCGGTCTTTGTGAAAGCATAGAACAGCGCCTTTAACGCATGACGGTCAGATCATGCGTTTTTATTTTGCAGAGAGCAGAAAATAGGGGGATAAAAAACACTAAAAGATTACTATATGTACAAGTAAAAGAGTATAATAAACTTATAGAAAATGAAACGTATCAGACACCGCTCATTTGCTGGAGAACTTGTTTTGTACATATTATCAAAGTAAATAAAAACCGGTTTACTTTGTGAAATGAGGGGTTGACCATGATTGAAAGGTATATTTATGCTGTAACAAAAGAACTGCCTAAAAAACAGCGGGAAGAGACCACGACGCAATTAAGAAGAGAGATATCCAAACGAATCAAAACTATGAGCAATGAGATCTCACAAGAAAAAAAAATAAGACAAGCGCTGATTGATTTAGGTCCGCCAAAAGCACTGGCTAACCATTATAGAGGGAAAGAAAGATACCTGATCGGGCCGAGGTATTTTGAGCGTTACCTTATTGTCTTGCGAATCGTTTTAATCGCGATTTTTGCCGGTCTCTCCATAGCCCACGGGTTCTCCGTCTTCTTCTCAGTGAACACTTTAGGAGAAGTCCTTGGCAGCTATATTGGTTCTTTAGTGCCCGCGCTTTTGCAAGGAGCGGCATGGGTGACGGGTATTTTCGCACTGCTTGAATACAATGATGTTACTTTAAGCCGTCACACAAAAGAAGAACCGTGGGATCCTTCCCGGCTGCCGCCTATACCTAAAGAGAAAGCGAGAATTTCAAGAGGAGAGTCCATTTTCTCTATTGTCTTTACCACCGTCTTTTTGACGCTGCTGTTCTTTTCGCCTGAAACCATTGGCATCTATTACTTTATCGGCGAAACGATGGAATTTATTCCGCTTTTTAATCTCGAAGAATTAACGGTTTTCCGAAGCTTCGTCTTCGGTGCCTTTACTTTCGAGATCCTCATTGAGGTGATTAAAATTTTAAAAGGCCGCTGGACAAGAAATTTATCCATTATCGTAACCGTATTGAATATTTTATCGGCTGGCTTAATCATTTATGCTTTTATGAATCCAATGATTTGGAACAAGGAAATTGTTTTAAGATCGGAACGTTTTCTAGCCGTCCCATTTGAACAGCTGGTCTCGTTTGTGATTATAGGTATCCTCCTTGTAACGTTTATCGACTCAGTTTCAGCCTTATATAGAGGCTTTAAGTACGGAGAAGAGTGATTAGACGGGGCAAGTGACGCCCAAAGACTGTTGACAAGACCAGAAAAATGTTAGTTTAGATAGAT
>CAZKSU010000068.1:0-9744 GCA_964555455.1 uncultured Carnobacteriaceae bacterium | reverse complement strand
TGCATCTTTTTCCCAGTATTCTTTAATTTCATCTAAATCTTTCCAGAAACCAGTAGCTAAGCCTGCAAGATACGCGGCTCCTAATGCAGTTGTTTCCATAATTTTCGAGCGCTCAATTCGTGTATTTAAAATGTCTGCTTGGAATTGCATTAAGAAATTATTCAGTGAAGCCCCGCCATCTACACGCATTGTAGGAATTTCAATCCCCGAATCTTTTACCATTGTATCTAAAACATCACGTGTTTGGTAGGCCATTGACTCTAATGTGGCACGGATAAACTGCTCTTTTGACGTTCCACGTGTAATCCCAAAGACCGCTCCTCGGGCATCTTGGTCCCAATGCGGTGCGCCTAAACCTACAAAAGCAGGTACCACGTAGACGTTATCTGTAGTGTCTACACGAGTCGCATATTCTTCAGATTCTGGTGATTTTTGGAACATACGCATTTCGTCACGCAGCCACTGGATCGCTGATCCAGCTACGAAAATACTACCTTCTAGCGCATAATAAACTTCTCCATTTATTCCATAAGCTAGAGACGTCAACAGACCATTATCTGACATAATGGGCTCTTTTCCTGTATTCATAATGATAAACGCACCTGTACCGTAAGTGTTCTTCACCATCCCTTTTTCAAAGGCTGTCTGGCCAAAGAGCGCTGCTTGCTGGTCTCCTGCCATTCCTGCTACAGGAACAGAAGCGCCGTAGAAATGCGTCGGGACAGTTTCCCCGTAAATCTCAGAAGAAGAACGGACTTCCGGCAGCATTGCTTTTGGAATATCCAATAACTCTAAAATCTCTTTGTCCCACTCTAAATCATGAATATTAAACAGCATCGTACGGCTGGCATTGGAGTAGTCCGTAGCATGAACTTCTCCACCTGTTAATTTCCATAAGAGCCATGTATCAATCGTTCCAAATAAGAGTTCACCGTTTTCTGCACGTTCACGGGCACCATCCACTTCATCTAATATCCACATGATTTTAGTGGCTGAGAAGTAGGAGTCAATGACAAGTCCTGTTTTCTTATGGATAAGGTCTTTGTGTCCATCTTCAATTAATTGATCAGCAATTCCAGATGTTTGTCTTGACTGCCAAACAATCGCGTTATAGATAGGCTGTCCTGTCTCTTTATCCCAAACAACGGTTGTCTCACGCTGGTTCGTAATTCCTATTCCATCAATCTGGCTTGGATTCAAACCAGATTCAATAAGCGCTCCAGCAATCACTTGCAATGTTTTGATCCAAATCTCGTTTGCATCATGTTCGACCCATCCGGGTTCTGGGTAGTGCTGGGTGATATCACTTTGAAAAGACCACTGCGGTTGACCTTCTTTATCGAAAATAACGGCACGCGTACTCGTTGTCCCTTGATCTATCGACATAATATAGTCTGCCATAGAATGAACTTCCTTCCTAAAATTTTTTTCTTGATGAAAGGGGTTCCACCAATATGAGCATACTATATATTCATAAAAAAATAAATCATTTCGACATATTTTTCACATTTTTTTGCTGATACAAACATTCGTTCCATCCACTCTTCGTTTTTTTATTTCACAAAGTGCGTGACAAATTTTCTCTAATCATTTCCGTTTAATGAAAAAAAATCTACTTCTTTTAGCCCGGATTTTTTGATAGAAGAGTCCATCAAAATCGGATTTTTCTCGTTCTCAGCAGTTTGCTTAAAGATTGTTGGTGCTTTCTTTTTCAGGTAGACTAGCTGTAGCCACAGTAAATAGGAGGAAGACATATGACAGCTATACCAAGTTATACGTTACACGATGGCTTAAAAGTGCCTGTTATCGGTTTTGGAACAGACAAATTAAAAGGAGCAAAAGGATTACTAGCCATTAAGCACGCATTGAGCAACGGTTATCGTTTTCTAGATACGGCTTACCGCTATGAGAACGAAGCAACTGTAGGAAAAGCGGTTAAAGAGAGCGGGCTATCAAGACAAGAGCTCATCATCTCATCAAAGCTTCCTGAAAAGTACCACCGCTATGATTTAGCGATTCCTGCGATTCAAGAATCTCTGTATCGAGCCGATTTAGATTATTATGACCTGTACCTTATCCATTGGCCGGATCCGGAACAAGACCGGTATATCGAAGCTTGGCAGGCACTGATTGACGCTCAAAAATTTGGTTTGATTCGTTCCATCGGTGTTTCCAATTTCCATCCAGAACATTTAGAACGGCTGGAGAAAGAGACCGGCGTCCTTCCTGTTTTAAATCAAATACAAAATCACCCTTATTATGTTCAAGAAAAATTAATTAAAGGAAATGAAAAGTATTCGGTTCTGACCCAATCATGGAGTCCGTTGGGCCAAAGAATGGCGGATGATTTACTGGAAAACGAGACAATAGAGGAAATTGGCGAAAAATATGGTAAATCCATTGCGCAAGTGATCTTAAGATGGCAAGTGCAGCTTGGCTTTATGCCGATTCCGCGATCAGGTTCTCCTATTCGGCAAAAAGAAAATATCTCCCTATTTGATTTCGAGCTAACTGAAGAAGAGATGACCCGGCTTTCTTCTCTGTCAAAACCGGATGGCGATATCTTCGGGTAAGCAACTGCTTTTTGACAATTGGCACATAAAAACTCCCCCTAAAGTGCTTGCTTTAGGGGGAGCTCCTTCTATTCTTGAAAGCTTTTTAGTTTATGAGTGAATTACTCTTCCTCTTCAACGTCTTCAGAGCTTTCCGTATCTTCTAAATCTTCTTCTGCACGTCCGATTAATTCATCCACTTCATCTGGCCGTTCCGTCTCTTCAGGAGTTTCAATCTCTAAGAGTTCATCGACTTCTTCTGAAACCGTTTCGTCGTCTTCATCCTCTTGCGGGGTGATGATAGACAGCGTTGAAATCGCTTGTCCTTCATCCAAGCGCATCAGACGAACACCTTGTGTGTTACGGCCGGTGGTTGAGATATCTTGAGCGTCAAATCGGATAATCAGACCTTCATTGGTCACAAGCAAGATCTCTTCTTCACCTGTTACTGTTCTTAACCCTACAACGGAACCGTTCCGCTCCGTGATATTGAAGGTTTTAATACCTAAGCCGCCACGTCTGCGAATCGAGTATTCAGACGCAACAGTGGCTTTTCCGTAACCTTTTTCAGAAATCACTAAAACTTTGCTGTCTGGTTCTAAAATATCTGCCCCGATGACCGCATCGCCTTCGCGCAAGCGAATACCGCGGACTCCGGCTGCTGTACGGCCCATAGAGCGAACTTCATTTTCATTGAAGCTTACAGCCATACCATCTTTTGTACCCACAATAATATTCTGATCGCCGTCCGTCACTTTAACCGAGACTAATTCATCGCCTTCATTTAACCGGATAGCGATTAAACCGCTTGTCCGGATATTTGAAAACTCAGTGGCTTTGGTGCGTTTCACGGTTCCGAATTTTGTGGTAAAGAACAGCTCTTGTCCTTCTTCTGGTCTTTCAGACAAGTTAATGACCGCTTCAATATGCTCGTCGTTGTCAATCCCTAAAAAATTCAATGCGGGAAGACCTTTTGCGGTCCGGCCAAATTCAGGCACTTCGTAAGCTTTCGCTTTGTACACTTTTCCTGCATTCGTAAAGAATAAAAGCATGTCATGAGTAGAGGTTGACAGAACAGTATCTACAAAGTCATCATCATTGGTGACCATCCCTTTAACTCCACGGCCTCCGCGGTTTTGTGTTTTAAATTCACTAATCGGCATACGTTTCATATAGCCGTTGTGAGAAAGGGTAATTACAACGTTTTCCTCTTCAATTAGATCTTCGTCTTCAATACTGAGCGCTTCACCAATCATTAACTCTGTACGGCGCTCATCCCCATATTTATCCGCAACTTCTATCATTTCTTCTTCGATAATGGTATCCATGCGTGTTGGATTTTCCAAAATATCTTGCAAGTCGGCAATGAGGGCAGTAAGTTCTTGATATTCATCTTCCACTTTGCCGCGCTCTAAGCCAGTTAAACGAACCAAACGCATATCTAAAATCGCTTGAGCTTGTCGGTCAGTTAAGCTATATTCTGCGATTAAGCGTTCTTTAGCAACGGCTCCTGTATCGGCATTTCGGATAATGGAGATAATCGCATCGATATGGTCTAAAGCGATGCGCAGACCTTCTAGAATATGTGCACGGGCTTCCGCTTTATCTTTGTCAAAAATTGTACGGCGGCGGATAACTTCACGCTGGTGGTCTAAATAATGCTCAATGATTTCTTTCAAGCTTAAAGTACGCGGTACCCCATCAACAATGGCTAACATGTTAAAGCCAAATGATGTCTGTAAAGCCGTCATCTTGAACAGGTTATTTAAAATCACAGCTGCGGAAGCATCCCGGCGCACATCGATACGTAGGCGCATCCCGTCACGGTCCGATTCATCAATCACTCCGGTAATTCCTTCAATACGTTTTTCACGAGCCAATTCTACGATTTTCTCGTGAAGTCTCGCTTTATTGACTAAATAAGGAATTTCATCGACGATAATTTGCTCACGGCCATTGTTTTCTTCAATTCGTGTTTTAGAGCGAATCTGGATGGAACCACGGCCTGTTTCATAAGCTTTACGAATCCCTGATTTACCTAAAACAATTCCTCCTGTAGGAAAGTCTGGTCCAGGCAGGACTTCCATCAAATCAGCCGTTGTAGCGTCTGGGTTATTCAGCACTACACGACATGCGTCAATTGTTTCGCGCAAATTATGCGTCGGAATGTTTGTAGCCATTCCTACTGCGATACCGCTAGCTCCATTAACTAATAAGTTCGGGAATTTTGCTGGCAGAACAACCGGTTCTGATTCGCTGCCATCATAGTTATCTCGAAAATCTACAGTGTTTTTATTAATATCACGAAGTAACTGCATCGCAATTTTACTCATACGGGCTTCTGTATAACGCATCGCTGCTGCTGAGTCCCCATCGACGGAACCAAAGTTTCCATGTCCATCGACTAATGGATAACGATAACTAAAGTCCTGGGCCATACGCACCATTGAATCATAGATTGCCGAGTCTCCGTGAGGATGATATTTCCCCATAACGTCTCCAACAATACGCGCTGATTTTTTATAAGATTTATCTGGCGTAATCCCCAGTTCGTTCATCCCGTATAAAATTCGACGGTGAACGGGTTTCATCCCATCTCGCACATCTGGAAGCGCACGGGATACAATAACACTCATCGAATAATCAAGAAATGACTTTTGCATTTCTTGTGAAAGCTGTATTTCCTCAATTCCACTTCTATCTTCTACCAATTTTTAAAACTCCTCCCGTTCCCTTACTTCTTTAAATATCAATATTTTCTACATATTTTGCATTGTCTTCAATAAATTTACGGCGCGGCGGGACTTTATCACCCATCAACATCGTCATGACACGGTCCGATTCTTTCGCATCATCGACATTAACTCGCGTTAAACGTCTTGTTTCTGGATCCATTGTCGTCTCCCATAGCTGATCCGCATCCATCTCACCTAAACCTTTATAACGTTGAATCGAAGGTTTTGGTGATTCTGGAATAGATTCTAAATAAGCTTCAAGTTCTTCATCGGAGTCCAAGTAAACGGAAGTTTTGCCTTGACGTACTTGATATAAAGGCGGCTGCGCCACATAAATATATCCAGCATCAATAGCAGGACGCATGTAACGGAAGAATAAGGTCAAGAGCAATGTTCGAATATGCGCCCCATCGACATCCGCATCCGTCATAATGATTAACTTGTGGTAGCGCGCTTTTTCTACATCAAACTCTTCTCCAAAACCGGTTCCCATCGCTGTAAACAGCGTACGGATTTCTTCGTTCGCTAAAATGCGATCAAGCGAGGCTTTCTCCACGTTTAAAATTTTACCACGGATAGGTAAAATGGCTTGGAAAAGGCGAGAACGGCCCTGTTTTGCCGACCCACCCGCTGAGTCTCCCTCAACGATAAAAAGTTCAGAAATTTCTGGATCGTTAGAAGTACAGTCCGCTAGCTTTCCAGGCAAGTTACTGATCTCTAAACCACTTTTCTGACGTGTCACTTCTCGTGCACGTTTAGCGGCGACTCGCGCTTTTGAAGCCAGCGCCACTTTATCCAGGATTTGTTTTCCGACCTTTGGATTTTCCATCAGGAAACGCTCAAAGTTTTCAGAGAATAACCGGTCAACAATCGTCCGTGCTTCCGAGTTCCCTAATTTCGTCTTTGTTTGCCCTTCAAATTGAGGGTCTGGGTGTTTTACACTGATAATGACTGTCAGCCCTTCGCGGGTATCTTCTCCTAAGAAGTTGTCGTCATCTTCCTTGAGGTAATTGCTTTTGCGTGCATAGTCATTTAAAACTCTTGTTAAAGCCGCTTTAAAACCTGACTCATGCGTTCCCCCCTCATGCGTTCGAATATTGTTGGCAAAAGAGAGCATGTTTAAGTGATAGCCAGTTGTATGTTGGAGGGCGACTTCTACGATAATATCGTCTTGTTCGCCTTCAACAAAAATAGGCTCATCATAAAGAGCATCTTTATTCTCATTTAAATAGCCAATATAGCTCTTGATTCCGCCGCTATAACGGTATTCATTGTGAATAGCGTTCTCTTCATCCCGTTTATCGATAATCTGCAGCTGCAGGTCACGGTTTAAATATGCTAACTCTTGTGTTCGATCACGCAGACGCTCATAATCGTAGTCAATCGTTTCTTTAAAAATGTCTTCATCTGGACGGAAATAAACAACGGTTCCTGTTTTATCCGTTTCTCCAATAATTTCCATATCGCCTGTAGGGATTCCGCGTTCAAATCGCTGGTAGTAAATATTGCCATCTTTATGGACACGATATTCTAAAAACACGGATAAGGCGTTTACAACCGCTGCACCTACACCGTGCAGTCCACCGGAAACTTTATAGCTTCCACCGCCAAACTTACCTCCAGCATGCAATACGGTAAAGACAGTCTCAGAAGCTGGACGGCCTGTCTTGTGTTGGAGATCGACCGGGATTCCGCGTCCGTTATCTGTTACACGGATACAGTTATCTTCTTCAATCTCGATTAAAATATCATCCGCATAACCTGCCATGGCTTCATCAATGGAGTTATCCACAATTTCCCATACTAAATGGTGGACGCCGTCAATACCAGTTGTTCCAATATACATGCCTGGGCGTTTTCGAACGGCTTCTAATCCTTCAAGAACTTCAATTTGGCTTGCATCATAATTACTTGGAATGAGTTCTTTCTTTTCATCCATATTTTTATTCCCCTATCTCTTCAGTAGAAATTTCGCCATGATCCACATAAAAAATCAGCGGATTCTCGAGTAAATCCATCTGGACACCATCAAGACTTGTTGTCGTAATAAAAGTCTGGACTTTATTTTGAATGGTGTTCAATAAATGGGTCTGGCGACTATCATCTAGCTCACTTAATACATCATCTAATAATAAAATCGGGTATTCACCCGTCATTTCACGCATCAATTCAATTTCGGCCAGTTTCAGACTCAATGCCGTCGTTCTCTGCTGTCCTTGTGATCCGTAAGTTTGCACATTCCGGTCATTGACATAAAAGACTAAATCATCTCGATGAGGGCCTAACGTTGTGGTGCCTTGGTCAATTTCTTGTTCTCTGGCCTCACCATACTCTGTCTGCATTTGATCGAAAAGTTCCTGCTTTGACATCTCTTCAGTGACGTTAGCCGTTGTCTTATAACGGATGCGCAAGGCTTCTTTGTCATTTGAAATATCCGCTTGCACTTCTTGTGCCCATTTAGTTAACTGAGCAACAAAACGGTAGCGGTAATATAAAACCTCCGCACCTTCAGTCGCTAATTGCTCCGTTAAGACATCAAGATACAGCGTATCGTGTTTTCGGTCGTATTTTGCTTTTTTCAGAAATTGATTGCGCTGCTTTAAAATCCGCTGATACTGGGTTAAATGGTGCAAATAAATTTTATTCATCTGTCCCAATTCCATATCAATAAACCGGCGGCGCACAGAAGGCGATCCTTTCACTAGAGAAAGATCTTCGGGCGCAAATAAAATCACATTCAGCTGGCCAATATAATCACTTAATTTTTTCTGCTCTAAGTGATTCAATTTGGCGTTTTTCCCACGTTTCGATAAAACAATCTCCAAAGGAACTGAATGTGACTTTTTGATTAATTGTCCATTAACTTTTGCAAAATCGCTGTCCCACCGTATCAATTCACGATCTCTAGAAGTTCGGTGACTTCTGGACATCGCCAAAAAATAAATACTTTCAATCAGATTGGTTTTGCCTTGAGCATTTTCCCCAATTAAAACATTGATAGAGGGTGAGAAGGACAGACTCGCTGTTTCATAGTTTCTAAAATTCTTTAATTCGATATTCTCTAAATGCATTACGCTTGTGGCTCAGCCAATGATTTAATTTGAAATTCACCAATATCTGGAATGCTGATACGATCCCCATCGTAAAGCTTTTTCCCGCGGCGATTCTCAGGCTCTTCATTTACAAAAACCGCCATTTGCTGTAAAAACGGTTTCGCCATTCCGCCACTTGATATAATGCTTGCTAGTTTTAAAAACTGGCCAAGCGTTATATATGATTCTTGAATTTCAATTTCTGTTCTATCCATGGGAATGCTCCTTTATTCTCTATTTCATACCTTACTAGTATACCTGAAAAACAGCATAAAATCAATTCTAGGCCTGTATTTCGCGTTAAAAAACACTTCTACACGTTTTTCATCCTTTTTCTAGGAAAACCCTCAAAATATACAATCAGGCTTAAAAAGGCAAAAAAAGTGGATTTCCGAAGAAACCCACTTTTTGTTTCATAAATTTTAAAATGAATCTTTAATGATTTTGTTGTCTTTAAATGTTTCAGAATATTCTAGCTCGCCGTCTTTATCATAGCGAACCCAAGAGCCATGTTTCTTATCCTCTTTAAAATTCCCCACTTGCCATAGCTGGCCAGTTTTTCGGTAGAACTTCCATTCACCATGCATCTGCCCCTTTTTATAAGGACCTTCTGCTTTTACGGTTCCGTCATTGAAAAAATGAGTCATGTAGTCATCAGCCAGTTCTGCTTTCTTTTGCCCATTCGCATACGTTTCATTCTGCATACTAAATCCCTCGATTTCTTTTCGATTTCAGTCCAGCAAATTAACGAGCTGCGGTCGATGTACGAATCGGAGTAATTAATTGGACAAAGTCGTAATCATTCTCTGCATTTGCAGGCACAATGACAAACGGACGAAGTGTAGAGATTAATTTCATTGTAACTTTTGTGCCTTCAAACGTATTTAACGCGTCGCGTAAATAATCTGGATTAAAGGAAATCTCTATATTGTCCCCCTCTAAGCTTGCATAAGGGACGTCTTCTTCCACATAACCTACTTCTGGTGAATTACTTGTCAGCTGCAGTTCGCCATCTTCAGCGGTTAATTTTACAACGTTGTTTTTTCCAGCATGGGAAAGAAGCGACGTACGTCCTACTGCACCCTTTAAAGCCTGAACATTTAAATCAATCTGAGTCACTGAATGATCTGGAATCAGTTGATCGGTCTGTGGATAGTTTCCTTCCAGCAAGCGTGAGTAGAAGCGTGTATCTTCAGTCATAAATAGAATCTGGTTAGAGGCTAAAGATACGCTCACTTCTTCAATATCATCTGTCAGAATTTTTGAAAGTTCCGTTAAACTGTTCCCGGGAATAACAATTTGGAAGGATAAATCTTCCGGAACATTCACAGGAATGATGCGCTGGCTTAAGCGGTGACTGTCTGT
>CAZKSU010000067.1:0-9789 GCA_964555455.1 uncultured Carnobacteriaceae bacterium | reverse complement strand
CCATCGCATAGTTGCCGCCAAGGACCATCACAGAGTTTCCGGCATCAAATAAACTGATTGCTAATATAGGCAGCCCCTCTAGAAAATAGGCAATAAATGGCAGAGCAAAGTTTCCGATGTTGTAGCCATTTAAATTAAGGGCCATAAACCCCTTTTCTTCTTTGCTCTTCCCAAAAGTTTTAGCTAAAAACATATACAGCCAATTACATAAAAAACCAAACAAGGAAATTAACAATAAATAAGAGGGAAAACGCAGACCATTTAAATTAGTGATGATGGCACTAGGCAGGGTCACGTATAAGACAAGTTTCGATATCGTCGAAAAATCTTTTTCTTTTGAAAAAAGTCCTAGCTTCTTTAATAAATAACCCATTCCAATAACTAAAATTAAAATAAAAGATTTTTGTAAAATATTAAGCATCCAATTTCTTCCTCTCTGCGTCAATGACTTCTTTCTATAATACCACGAATATTCAGACGATGAGGTATCCAGAAGGATAGAACCTGCATTCGCAACAAAGTATCTTTTCTTCGAAGCAGTTCTTTTCTTATTTACTTTTTTTCAATAAAAGACCTATAATAAGTATAAATAGAAAAGGTAGGGTGCAAATGGATATTGTCCAACTGTATTATTTTATAAACATTGTGGAATGCAACTATAACCTCTCACTGGCGGCTAAAAAGATTCACATCAGTCAGCCGGCACTGAGTCAGTTTATTTCAAACTTTGAAAAAGAAAAAGATCTTTTATTATTTAATCGTAAAAATGGACGGTTGCAAAGTTTGACTTCTGCTGGAAAACGCCTTTATCAATATGCGCTCTCCATTACTGAATTGTATGAGGAAATGGAAGAAGTGGTTCGATTGGAGTCTTTGAAGCAAAAAGGAACCATCCGAATCGGTTTACCTTCCTTAATTCTACGGGTTTATTTCACCGACTATTTACCTCATTTAACGCTCACACATCCAGATGTGCATTTGGAAATTACTGAAAAGGGAAGCAACGAGTTGCGTAAATTGTTAATTGCTGGAGAAATTGATATGGCCATTCTCATTGAACCCACTAGTTTAGATTTGAAGAAATATGAACAGCATGTCATGGAAATTGATGAAATGGTTGCTTTCATGAGCAGCAGACATCCGCTTTCTCAGAAGAAGAAACTGCAATGGAGAGACCTAAAAGGCTATCCAATAGGGACTTTTAATAAAAACTTTATGACGCACCAGCTTGTCTCACGAAAGCTAGAACATGCCGGAATTGGGGATTCTATTCAATTTACTTCCTCTTCCTGGGACTATCTGATCGAAGCCACTCGAAACAATAATATCGTAAGTGTTCTGCCTCGTCCTGCTGCTAATTTTCTTCATTCCGATGATTTCACCGTCATCCATTTCGAAGACTTTATTCCTTTCAACTTTAGACTATGCCGTCCAATCAAAGAAAAGTACAGCAGTGTGGAAGAATTTGTTTTCGAAGATATTATCAACCATTTTTATCAGCCCGTTGAGGCTTAAACTTGAGTCGATTGACGCTCATTATTTTTTACAGGTTTATCCTATCGCTATTTAGAGCCCGGCTGTTTCATTTCCTCTTCTTAGCGCGTATAATAGGCAAGTACGGCTGCTCTACGCTTTGAGAGGATGCAGCAGCGGCATAAAACTTAAAAGTATTCAAAAACATTGGAGGATTATTAAATGAAAGAAGTAGTGATTGTTTCAGCCTTGCGTTCACCTATGGGGACTTTTGGCGGAAGCTTAAAAGATGTTTCTGCAGTTGAGTTGGGTGCAAAAGTACTCAAAGAATCTTATGAAAGAATTGGACTAGATCCTAAAGAGTTTGACGAAGTTATTTTAGGGAATGTCTTAAGCGCAGGACTCGGCCAGAACGTTGCCCGCCAGGTTTCGATCCATGCTGGTCTGCCAAAAGAAATCCCTTCGTTTACGATTAATCAAGTATGCGGGTCTGGGATTAAGTCGTTGATGCTTGGTGCCCAGTCTATCATGGTTGGAGACAATGAGGTTGTTGCAGTCGGTGGGACTGAGAATATGAGCCAAGCGCCTTATATCTTAAAAAATCATCGCTGGGGAGCTCGCATGGGGCATGGGGAAATTGTTGATACCATGATAGAAGATGGTTTATCTGATGCATTTTACGATTACCACATGGGGGTGACAGCAGAAAACATTGCTGAAAAATTTGGTATTTCCCGTGAACAGCAAGACGAATTTGCTTTACAAAGCCAAAAACGTGCCGAAAAAGCCATTAAAGCGGGCAAATTTGCCGATGAGATTGTACCCATCTCCGTTCCGCAGCGAAAAGGAGACCCTGTTGTTGTCAATCAAGACGAAGGCCCGCGATTCGGACAGACAATCGAAGCTTTAGAAAGATTGCGTCCCGCTTTTGTGAAAGAAAATGGGTCAGTGACAGCAGGCAACTCGTCAACTATTAATGATGCTTCTGCAATCTTAATTCTGATGTCAAAAGAAAAAGCTGAAGCATTAGGTTTAGCACCTTTAGCAACCATTGTCTCTTCAGCAAGTGCTGGTGTAGACCCACAGATTATGGGTACAGGGCCGATTCCTGCTTCCAGAAAAGCTTTAGAAAAAGCTGGTTTATCCGTAGAAGATTTAGACCTTGTTGAATCAAACGAAGCCTTCGCTGCTGAAGCGGTTTGTGTCAACAATGAGTTAGGACTCAACCCAGACATTGTGAACGTAAATGGAGGCGCGATTGCACTAGGTCATCCGATTGGTGCAAGTGGTGCTCGCATTATTATTACTTTGATTCACGAAATGATTAAACGCGATGCGAAAACCGGTCTTGCAACATTATGCGTGGGCGGCGGACAAGGTAATGCGCTGATTATTAAACGATAACCGACAAAAAAGCTAGAAACAGAGAGGTCGACTTATGACAGAACTTACCAACCACCTTTTCCAAAAGCACGAACCCCTTCTCGATGAGGTGAAGGTTTATACGAAAAACATACTCACGCCTGCGGCACAAGCATACGATGAATCCGGGAGGTTTCCGTCTGAGTTTCTTTCTTATTTCCTTGAACAGGAAGTGTTTCACCTCCTCACAACTGAATCAGCCACTGATCTAGCAGCGCTCCTGGAAATCATCCGGCTTGTTTCCACTGAATTTGCTTCCTTAGCCAGTATTCTACTCACCCAAGGGTTCTATGCTGTAAGTCCTTTTTACTCTTTTGGAACAGCCAATCAAAAAGAAAAGTATTTGGAAGACTTGCTTAATGGAAGAAAAATGGGCGGCTTTGGGCTGACTGAAGAGTCTAGCGGGAGCGACCTTTCTTCTCTGGAAACGACGGCTTGGGAAACTGAAGAAGGCTGGACGATCCAAGGAGGCAAACAGTACGTCTCGAATGCTTCTGTGGCAGATGTCTTTTTAATTGTGGCAAAAGCCTACAAGCTAAACGGTGAAAAGGGCTTTGGCCTATTTATCGTTGATCACTCAAAAGAAGGAGTCTCCATCACTGACCCGGTGGATAAAATGGGGATTAAAGCTCTGCCTGTGGCTGCTTTAGAGTTAAATAGCGTTCAAGTTAGTCAAGAAGCGCTTTTAGGCGGCAGGCTGGATGGTGTGAAGCAAACTGAGCATATTATGAATGGGATGAAGCTGAGTGTGTCCATGCAGGCGATCGGTATAGCACAAGGTTCTTTCGAAAAAGGTTTACACTATTTGGGCCTTGTGCGAAAATTTGGAAAACGTTTAATCGACAACTTTTCTACCCAACAAACTTTAGCGGAAATGAGCACGCAAATTCATGCAGCAGAAGCTTTCACCAAGCAGGTCATCTTGAGAAACGCCCAAGCGACAGATGAAGTAGCTATGGTCAAAATACTTACAGCAAAAGTGGCTATCGAAACAACTGAAACGATGATTCAGTTGACTGGCGGGTATGGGTATATGAAAGATAGTGAAATCGAACGATATGTTCGTGATGCGAAAGTTACAGCTATTTATGGAGGCTCTTCAGAGGCTCAGAAGAAACTGGTGGCTGCCCCTTGGCTGGACAATGAGCCGATGCACTAATACATCAAGGTGCTTAACTCTCTTCATTTTTCAAAGGAATAACCAATTCTACCATGATGCTTTCCATCGCGTGGTGGAATATACAGAAGACTAACCCTGCACAAACAAACAGAGCATCCGCTTTACAAGCGGATGCTCTGTTTGTTCCTACATATCCTTCTGTTTTTTATTCAGTTACTGGTACAACGGCACCGTTCCAAGTTTCTAAAATAAATTCTTGCGTGGCTTCAGCTCTTAATTCTTCAACCAAGCGCTGTATCGCTTCGTTATTTGCATCTTCTGATCGTACGGCCACTAAATTGGCATATGGTGAAGACGTGCTCTCGATTGCAATCGAATCTTCCAGCGGATTTAAATCGTGATCAACCGCGAAGTTTGAATTGATAAAGACAACATCGCCCTCATCTTGCTCTAGTAATGTAGCCATTAATGCAGGATCATATTCATACTCGAACTCTAAGTTTAATGGGTTTTCTGCAATATCGTCAAATGAGGCAGTTGTTAAATCAACACCTTCTTCAACAGTAATCAGTCCGGCTTCTTCTAAGATAGATAAGACACGTCCATGGTCCGGCACACTGTTACTTGCTAAAATTGTCGCACCTTCTGGCAGGTCTTCTAAACTCTCATGACGCAAAGAATAAGCGCCAATCGGCTCTAAATGGATATTCCCCGCATTTTCAAAATCATAATCATTTGTTTCCACCGCTTCTTCAAAGAAGGGAACGTGCTGGAAATAGTTTGCGTCTAAATCTCCTTCATCAAGCGCTACGTTTGGAATCACATAGTCACTATAGCGCTCAATTTCCAAGGTAATTCCTTCTTCCGCTAAAGCCGGTGCAACAAATTCTAAAATTTCAGCGTGCGGTGTATTGGACGCTCCGACCGTAAGGGTTGTTTCTTCTGTTGAAGCGTCATTCGTTGCCGCCTCTTCATTGGCTGTATCCTCACCATTGCCACAAGCAGCTAATAATAAACCTGTACTGAGTAAAGCTGTTCCTTTTATCCATGTTGAACTTTTCATCTTTTTTCCTCCTATAAATGTGCGAAATTTATTAACGTTTATCAACTTGAGCCACAAACACATCGCCCAATTTTTGAATAATAAAGACAAGAATTAAAATAAGCACTGTCGCTACTAATGTAACGGTCGGCTGTGCGCGCTGGAAACCTTCTAAATAAGCCAGATTCCCTAAACCGCCAGCGCCAATAACACCAGCCATTGCTGTATAGCCGACAAGTGAAATGGTCGTTGTGGTAATCCCCGCAATAATAGAGGGCAAACTTTCAGGGATGAGTACTTTGATAAAAATTTCCCATTTATTGGCCCCCATCGATTCAGCAGCTTCAATGACCCCGTAATCAATTTCACGGAAGCCCGTTTCCACCAACCGGCCAAAAAACGGGGCGGCCGATAAAATTAAAGCAGGTAAAGCAGCGGTCGGCCCTGTAATGCTTCCTACAATTTCTCTTGTTACAGGTATCAACAAAACAATCAGAATAATAAAAGGGATTGAGCGGAAAACATTGACGAAAAAGGCGACAATACGGTTAACGGCTGTGGAGAAAGCATCCGTTCTCCCTCTGGTTTCAAAAAGAAGCAAACCAATCAGGATGCCTAAAAAGAAAACAATTACGACAGAAGCGGCTGTCATATAAACCGTATCAAGTGTCGCTTCCCAAACCCGCTCCCAATTCACCTCTGAAAATTCAACGTATTGAGAAAAAAGCCCCTGACCGATATTAAATAACCGTATCATGTCTTACCTCCTCCGTTTCAACACCTAGACGATTAAATTCTTTAATTGCCTGTGCCGTCTTGTCGTCATCTCCTAAAAGCTGAATGTATAAGGAGCCGACCAAACTTTCTTTTGTCGGTTGTATATTTCCCTGAATGACATTAATATCGACCGCATACTTTCGACTAATGGTTGATATAATCGGTGTTTGTGCACTGCCCCCATGGAAGCGCAAATGTAAAAGCTTTCCGCTTGGGAATTGCTGTTTTAGATTTTCAATCACTTCATCGGTATCTTCTATATCAGGGTCTGCACTTGTCCGGATTAACTTCTTCGTAGCATCCGCTTGTGGATTTTGAAAGACATCCACCACTTTCCCCGTTTCGATAATTTTTCCGCTTTCCATTACCGCTACACGATTGCATATTTTACGGATCACATTCATCTCGTGTGTGATGACGACTATCGTTAAATTTAAACGCTTATTGATATCCAGCAGCAGATCGAGCACCTCATCCGTCGTTTGCGGATCAAGGGAGCTCGTTGCTTCATCACAGAGCAACACTTCTGGGTCATTCGCGAGAGCACGGGCAATCCCCACTCTTTGCTTTTGTCCGCCTGAAAGCTGGGCCGGATAGGCGTCTGCTCTTCCCTCTAAACCAACCAAACGAATCAATTCCTCCGCCCGCTCTTCTTGTTCGGCTTTCGCTACCCCGGCGATTTCTAAGGGGAAAAGGATATTTTCCTTTACAGTGCGGCTCCAGAGCAAATTAAAATGCTGGAAAATCATGCCGATTTTCTGTCTTCTTTCTCTTAATTCTTTCCCTCTTAATTGGCTGATGTCTTCTTGATTTATCCGCACTTCACCAGAAGTCGGTTTTTCTAAGCCATTCAGCGTTCGGATCAATGTACTTTTACCCGCACCAGAATAGCCAATAATCCCAAAGATATCTCCTTTGTCAATTTCTAACGAAACATTATCAATGGCAGAGACTTCTTGGTTTCTGTCTTTAAATACTTTAGTGAGTTGCTTAATTGTAATCATGGTTTGGCTCCTTCCATTTTAAACATCAAAAAAGCTTCCATCCGAGAGATTGCAAAATGAATCTCAAAGGACGAAAGCTCTCTTCCGTGTTACCACCTTGTTCTGTTATTCCATCACTAGAATAACCTCATTCAGTACGTAAATGCTGCAGCCATTTATTATACTGAGACACGTTATCGGGTGTTACCGGAAATGATTTACAGCAGCTGCTCATCATTTCTTCTCAAAGACCATGTTCAGATTTTTCTAACATACCTCTTCTCATCAAACGAGGCTCTCTGTGGATGTATCCAAATCTTACTCTTCTTCTCAATGTATCATTTATTCAAATTGTTTTAACAATTCTCTCATCTAATAGTATAGATATAATAGCAGATTTGAGCCAATTGTCAAACCTATTTTTTAAAAAATACTGAAAGTTTACAGCTCAGCGCTTGAGAGAAGATGACTGGCTTTACAACAGCCTGAATCGGTCAATAAGACGAGATGGTGCCGTCCGCGCGACCGTCTGTCCCGCCGAAATACGTTCCGGTTTCCTCGTCTCGCCAGATAATCTGGCCGCGCCCAAAAGAACCTGAGTGGAGTTCTGCTTTTATATCATGCCCGCGGCGCATCAGCTTTTCTGCGATGTGCTTTGGAAAATCGGACTCAATCAGCACCTTCTTACCGCTTACCCACTGCCACCTTGGCGCATCCAAAGCAGCTTGAGGATTTAATTTGTAATCCAGCATGTTTCGGAGTACCTGCAAATGCCCTTGAGGCTGCATCGGCCCGCCCATGACACCAAACGGCCCAATCGGTGTATTGCCTTTTGTCAGAAAACCAGGCATATTTGTATGATAAGTACGTTTCCCAGGTTCTAACGCATTGGCATCTTTTTCATTGAGCGAGAAAAATTCGCCGCGGTTTTGCAGGCCGATGCCGGTTCCTGGCACCACGACTCCTGAGCCAAACCCCCGGTAATTGCTTTGAATATAGGACACCATGTTCCCTTCCTTATCGGCAGTAGCCAAGTAAACAGTGCCGCTAGAAGGGATGTTTCCTGGCTCAGGCATCAGCGCTTCTTTCCCTATCCGCTGGCTGCGGCTGGCTCCGTAACGCTCTGACAGCATATCCGCGCTCGAAAGTTTCATAAAATCGGGATCTGTAATATATTTGTCGCCATCAGCAAAAGCCAATTTCAACGCTTCGATCTCTCTATGGTAGGTGTCTAAAGACATCGTATCGCTTGATTCATACTGCTTTAAAATATTTAAAGCCATTAAGGTGATGATTCCCGTCGCATTAGGCGGTAGTTCCCAAACAGTGTAACCCTGGTATTGGACAGAAATAGGCTCCACCCACTCTGGTTGATACTGCCGTAAATCTTCTTTCGTCAAAAATCCATTGTACGTTTTTGCTTCTGCAGCCATTTTACTCGCTAGTTCTCCCTTATAGAAGGCTTCAGCATTTGTTTCACCGATGAATGCCAAAGTTTCTGCATGTTTAGTTGAAGACCACACTTCTCCGATTTTTGGCGCTCGCCCCTTTGGAGCAAAGACTTCAAACCATGCTTCGTATTCTGCGCCTTTAAGTTTTCTATACTTTTTAAAAGCGATGTCCCAGTAGTAGCTGACGACAGGCGAGACAGGATAGCCATTTTTCGCATAATGGATCGCAGGCTGGAGGACCTCAATCAAGGAGAGGTTTCCAAACTTCTCGGAAAGTGTTGCCCAAGCGGAAGGGACTCCTGGAACAGTCACAGGCACCCAGCCGGTTTGAGGCATCTTCTCATGCCCAAGAGCTTGCACTTTTTCGATGGAGATACTCTTTGGAGCCGGGCCTGTCGCATTTAATCCGTGCAGTGTATCTTTCATCCAAACTAAAGCAAAGGCGTCGCCTCCGATTCCATTAGAAGTCGGTTCCAAAACGGTAAGAGCTGCTGCAGTAGCAATTGCTGCATCCACCGCATTTCCGCCCTCCTTTAAGATGTCTAAGCCAGCTTGTGAAGCCAGAGGTTGAGTCGTTGCCACCATCCCGTTATTAGCCACTGTCGTGCTTCTTCTAGATGGGTAGGGATAATTCAATAAATCAAAAGGTTGTTTAACCATTCCCTCGTCCTTTCTAATTCCATAAAAATGCGGTTATTTAAATATTTCTATTATCTTACCAAACTTACAAGAGACACTCAAAAACCCGATCAATTATAAAACATTTCAGAGAAAACAAAAAAAGCCTTTCTCACGAGGAGAAAAGCTTTTCAGATGTAATCTGTTATAGCGATGGTCGGGATCGAACCGACACGTCCGCAATGGACACTGGATTTTGAGTCCAGCGCGTCTGCCAATTCCGCCACATCGCCTTCGTATAAGATTCCGTGCTTTAAATTAAGTAAACCAAAGGCACGGACCGGATTTGAACCGGCGATAGGGGTTTTGCAGACCCCGGCCTTACCACTTGGCTACCGCGCCAATACCAATAAAAAAACTGGGCTGCCAGGATTCGAACCTGGGATGCACGGGATCAAAACCCGATGCCTTACCGCTTGGCTACAGCCCAATAAAAAAGGGCGGCTGACGGGTTTCGAACCCGCGCATGTCGGCTCCACAAGCCGATGTGTTAACCACTTCACCACAACCGCCATATTAAATGAATTGTGTTACACAGGGGTAGCAGGAGTCGAACCCACATCAACGGTTTTGGAGACCGTTGTTTTGCCATTAAACTATACCCCTAGAATGGAGGGAGAAGGATTCGAACCTTCGAACTCGAAAGAGGACGGATTTACAGTCCGTTGCGTTTAGCCACTTCGCTATCCCTCCAGGATAACTTATTAAATTTTATGGCTCAGGACGGAGTTGAACCGCCGACACACGGAGCTTCAATCCGTTGCTCTACCAACTGAGCTACTGAGCCGTCAAACGACCCCGACCGGATTTGAACCGGCGATCTCCTCCGTGACAGGGAGGCGT